>DASTWM010000412.1:0-10787 GCA_035765855.1 Roseiflexaceae bacterium | reverse complement strand
CCTGATGCATAATGGTGATGCAGTAGGCATCAGCTTCGGTCATTCGCGCCACTCCGCGAATATGGCCTACGATGGTTTGTAATCGTCGTGGTAGATTGCTCATCGATACATCCTTATGACGCAAGCTGCGGTGTTATTTCTGTGTGCTCTGCTGGTCTATCCTGTAAGTCGAGCCGCCGCAGCAGTTGGGCATTCATGGCCACAATAATCGTACTCAGGGACATTAACACCGCGCCCACCCAGGCAGGCAAGACAAAGCCAACCCCCGCAAGCACGCCTGCCGCCAGTGGCAGGGCAATCGCGTTGTAGCCAATCGCCCAGGCCAAATTCTGGATCATCTTGCGATAACTGGCCCGGCTGAGGCGAATAATGCGGGCAATATCGCGCGGGTCGTTGCGTACCAAGACAATGCCTGCTGCGGCGCGCGCCACATCCGTGCCGGCACCAATCGCAATCCCCACATCGGCTTGGGCAAGCGCTGGTGCATCATTGACGCCGTCTCCGACCATCGCAACTTTTGCCCCATGCTGTTGCAGCTCTTTCACTTTGGCCGCTTTGTGCTCAGGCAGTACTTGCGCAAAATAGGTACGAATACTAAGCTCGCCAGCAACCCAGCGGGCAACGTCGTCACTATCGCCGGTGAGCATCGCCACCTCAACCCCTTGCGCTTGCAGGGTCTGTACCGCTTCATGCGACTCCGGGCGTATCACATCAGCCAAAGCAAAGGCAGCTTGCACCGTTCCTGCTTCAAGCAGATACACGACCGTTTGTCCGCGCGCGCCCCATGCACGGGTTTGCTGTGCGAGCTCGTCTGAGAGCTGCACATTGCCCTGCTCAAGCAGGCGTGGCCCGCCAACCTGTACCGTGTGCCCTGCAACACGTGCTTGCACACCCCGGCCAGGGAGCGATGTGAAGTCGCTTACGGTCGGCAGGGAAAGATTGCGTTGCTGTGCGGCAGCGACAATGGCACGGGCAATGATGTGCTCACTATCTCCTTCAATGGCCGCTGCTTGGGCGAGCGCTGCATCTTCGCTCACACGCCCGTTCGTTGCCATACCCACCAAACCTTGCTCACCTTTGGTGAGGGTGCCGGTCTTATCAAACACAACGGTTGTGACCGTTCGAGCTTCTTCCAAGGCCAGCCGGTCACGCACCAGAATACCGTTGCGCGCCGAAAGGGTCGTACTAATTGCAATTACGAGCGGAATCGCCAAGCCTAAGGCGTGCGGGCAGGCCACCACCAACACCGTGACCACCCGCTCCAGCGTGTAACTGTCAAAGCCACGGGCCAGCACCCACGCAATCAAAGTCAGGATTGCCACGCCCAGTGCAACAAATGTGAGCCAGTACGCCGCGCGGTCAGCTAAGGCCTGCGCCCGGCTGCGACTGTTTTGGGCCTCAGCAACTAAGCGCATAATGCCTGCCAGTGCCGTTTGTTCTCCTGTCTTGGTCACACGCACCCGCAGCGACCCGCTGCCGTTGACTGTTCCGGCAATCACTTCATCATCGGGACGCTTATGCACGGGGCGGGACTCGCCGGTAATCATGGCCTCATTGAGCTGACTATCACCCTCAACAACCACGCCATCAGCCGGAATACGCGTGCCTGGGCGCACGAGCACGAGGTCATCAGCACGCAGAGCAGCCACCGGCACGGTTTCAGTTCCACCGTTGACGATGCGCTCAGCGGTATCCGGCAGTAACTTGGCCAGTTCATTGAGCGCACTTTGGGCACTGCCCACTGCTCGCATCTCCATCCAATGCCCCAGGAGCATAATCGTGACAAGGGTGGCCAGCTCCCAATAGAAGGGCATCCCTGCAACGAGGCCGAGCGTGACGGCCACGCTGTAAAAGTACGCCGTGCTGATAGCCAACGCAACCAAGGTCATCATGCCCGGTGTACGTGCGCGAACTTCATCAACGGCCCCCCGCAAGAACACCCAACCGCCATACCAGTAAATAATGCTTCCGAGCACGAAACCTACATAGGCTGCACCGGGAAACTGCGGGGCGGTGTAGCCGAGCAGTTCTTGAAAGAGTTCCGCATAAATGAGGACCGGAATGGTCAAGATGAGTGAAATCCAGAACGGGCGTTGAAACATCGCTTCACTATGTCCCGCGTGTCCCCCGTTGCCCGATGTGTGCGCGCTGTGGTCGTGGTGCATATCAGCACTGTGCGCACCGTGGGCACTCCCGTGTAGCGGAACCTGCTGGGCATGGTGTTCTTCGTGTGCACCGTCGTGGTCCATCATCGCCTGCATCTGGTGATGGTCGTGCTGTTCACTCGGGTGGTGTTGTTTCTCTGTCATTATAGGTCTCCTTACATTACCCCCTCCCATGGGGGGCGGGTAAGTATGTATAAAGTATAGTCCACGCTCAGTCAGGAGTCAAGTTATGATTTGGTAGAGATGTGATGGCATTTCCCAGCCACGCGTAAGGAATAGGAATACATACCCAAATTACCATCAAGAACACCGTACCGTAATAGGCTGAACTACCTCACTACCGCCTCCTTGCTGCACGATTTGCAAGAGACGAGCGTTGGTAATCCACCCCGCTGGGGCACACTCAAGGCTCGGTGGGTACCGAACGACCAGCACTGCTCATTCGAGCACTGCCAATACAAAGGCTCTGCACAGCACTACAGGAACTTAACAGGTGGAGTAACGTGGTGGCGGTGTGGTATGGGGTATGAAAACCTGAAGCATGCGCAGATACAAGGGTATCCGCGAAGTACCACAAGTGGAACAACGGTGAGTGCAAGTCCAACACACAGGAATACCAAGTGACACTGCACACACACAGTCAGACACTGCTACATTGGAAACGTTGGCACTTGTGGTAGTGTGGAAGCAGTCGAGAGCGATGATGGCGGCGCAATCAGCGCTGCGGCTCCGGTCATCGGCATATGGTCCATTACTGCGCAGTTACCCGACTGGAACACCAATTGCGTAG
The DNA here is from genome assembly GCA_035765855.1 of Roseiflexaceae bacterium. Taxonomy (GTDB): domain Bacteria; phylum Chloroflexota; class Chloroflexia; order Chloroflexales; family Roseiflexaceae; genus DASTWM01. The sequence goes on along the minus strand of DASTWM010000412.1, from coordinate 7,832 downwards.
TTGCAAGCAGAACCACAACAACAAAGAACTCAAATATGAGCAGCCTGCCCTGTGACAACACACGCGTCCTATCCCCACTCGTCGCGTGGTGCGAAGGCAAGCGTATCAGCAGTGGACATGTGCCCGTTGTGAAAGGCAAAACAATCACGACGTTAGTATAGCATAGGTTTACTGAGCACAGCACAAGGCTACACATACCGCGTCCTAGAGCCTGTTATGCACTTTAGGGTTGAGGGTGGTAGCATGATGGTATGATACGCAAACCCTATCCCAGTGATGTGAGCGACGACGAATGGGCATTTGGCGCGCCCTATTTGACCTGCATGACCGAAGACGCGCCACAGCGTGACTACACGTTGCGTGAAGTCTTTAACGGCTTGCACTGGCTGGCACGCAGCGGTGCGCAGTGGCGAATAATGCCCAACGACTTGCCGCCCTGGCACGCCGTCTACCAACAGACCCAACGCTGGCTGCAGGCGCTGGTGTTTGAAGCCATTGTTCACGACGTGCGCATGCGCTTGCGCGAAGTCCTTGAGCGCATGCCCCAACCGCGTGCGGCGATCTTTGATGCCCGTACGTTGCAATCGAGTCCGGAAAGCGGGGAACGCGCGGGCTGGGATGGCCACAAGCGGCGCAAAGGCAGCAAAGTCCATATCGCCGTTGATACGCTTGGTCAGTTGCTTGCCTTGCTCGTCACGCCTGCCAATGCGCAAGAACGCGCACAAGTGGCAAAACTGGTTGCGCACGTGCAAGCCGCAACCGGCGAGGCGATTGAGGTTGCGTTTGTCGATCAAGGCTACACCGGAGAACAGCCAGCTGAGTATGCCCAAGCGCACGGTATGCGGCGTGAAGTCGTCAAATTGCCCACGGCAAAAAAAAGGCTTTGTGTTGCTGCCGCGGCGGTGGGTGGTTGAACGCAGCTTTGGGTGGATGGCGCGTTTTCGCCGGTTGGCTCGTGACTATGAACGCCTGCCCGAAACCCTGGCCGGCTTACATTTTCTTGCCTGTGCAATGCTCATGCTCAAACGCTTCATCACCTTGATACTCGAAAGTACATAACAGTTTCTAGGCCCAATACCTTTTAGATAACGGGAGGGTCGAAGCGCTGAAGCTGCACAACCTCACGAAACGTGCCGTTCGGTCGCGACGGGCGAAAATGCGCTGAGCGCTTGAGCTTGAAGTTCGACATCTTTTGCCGAACAACTCCCTCCCTCCCCGCCACATCTGGTTTTACACAAAAGCACAGCGGTAGCAGATAAGCTATCGCTGTGCTTTTGTGTATGCATGTGTAGTGCGCAAACCCGATAAAACCCCATTCTCTCGGCTACCCTTGCTCGCTGGGCTGCGCCGTCTGCGCCGCGCCCGCGCGATGTGTCATGGTGCCGTACCCGATGCCCGCCAGCGTGGCAAGCAGCGCGACAATGTGCAACCAGCGCGGCAGCTTGATACCCAACGCCTCGTCAAGCGAATACTTGCCGGGGCCAGCCAGCATGAGCGCCACCGCGATCGACATGTTGGTCACGGGAAGCTCAGGGCCGCCTGCTGTACCCCAGATCGGCTTGCCAGCATGCGCCGTGGTCGAAGCCATGCCCATCGCGCCAAGAACACCCATCGGCCCAAACGGATTGAGGAAGCCAAGCGCTGTCAGTACCCCGCCGCCAAACTCCGACCCACCTGCCAACCCCGCCCAGGCTTCGCGCGGCTCTAAATTCATCTTTCCCATCATGCCCTTGGTGCCTTCCATGCCCGGGCCGCCGAACGAGCCAAACAGCTTCTGCGCGCCGTGTCCCGCCAGAAGCGAGCCAAGAGTCAGCCGCAGCACAAGCAATGCAAGATCAATCATCGCCGTTCTCCTTGAATAGACAAGCTACTTACCAATAATAACCTGGTAAGCTTCTTCGCAAAGAACGTGCCGTGAAAGACCAGGGCGCTCGGTTCAGCAATGGTTTTGGTTGGCACCAATCTTATCATGTTGTTGATGAATTGGGCGTGTTACTGGCGCGCGATCCCGGCATTGCCCTTGCGCAGCACAAACTTTTGAATTTTGCCGGTCGCCGTCTTGGGCAGTTCGTCCACCAGCGAAACCCACTGCGGCACTTTGAAGCCCGCCATGTTGTCGCGCGCGAACTGCTTAAGCTCGTCCTCGGTGGCACTCGCGCCGGAACGCAGCACCACAAAGGCATGCGGCGACTCGCCCCACTTTTCGTGCGGCATGCCGACCACCGCCACCTCCTGCACCGCCGGGTGGCGCAGCAGCACGCCCTCAACCTCAACCGTGGAAATATTCTCGCCGCCGCTGATAATCACGTCCTTGATGCGGTCGCGGATTTCAACATAGCCGTCGGGATGCACCACTGCCGCGTCGCCGCTGTGGAAGTAGCCGCCGCGCATGGCCGTCGCGGTCGCTTCCGGGTCGTTGTAATAGCCCTGCATGACCACATTGCCGCGCACCACAATCTCGCCCAGCGTTTGGCCGTCGTGCGGCACCTCGTTGCCCTCGTCGTCCACCACCAGCAGCTCGCCGGACGTGATTAATTCCACGCCCTGGCGGGCCTTGATCGTCGCCAGGTCGCGCGGCGATAGCCCTTCATGCTCAGGGAGCGGCTCGCAGATCGTGATGAACGGCGCGGTTTCGGTCAGGCCATAGACATGCATAAGATTCCAGCCAAGCTCCGTCTCGATCCGCTCGATGGTGGCGGCGGCCGGTGGCGCGCCAGCGGTGAACAGGCGCACGCCGCGTGGCGCGTTGCGGCGCAGTTCTTCCGGCGCGCTGGCGATGCCGATCAGCACGGTCGGCGCGGCGCAGAACATGGTGACGTGCTCCTGCTGCATGAGTCCAAAGATGCGCTGCGGTTCGACTCTTCGCAGGCAGATGTGCGTGCCGCCACAGGCCGTAATCGTCCACACAAACGTCCAGCCGTTGGCATGAAACATCGGCAGCGTCCAAAGGTAGCGATCTTTGGGCGTGAGCGGCAGGTGTACCAATGTGCCGACCACGTTCATGTAGGCGTTGCGGTGCGTGATCATGACACCTTTGGGGCGTGAGGTGGTGCCGCTGGTGTAGTTGATCGTCAGCAGGTCATTCTCGTCGATCTCGGGGCGCGTGAATTCCGGCGCATGGTCGGCGATGGCTGCTTCATAGTCGAGCCAGCCCTCCTTTGAGCCTTCCAGCGCGACGAACTGCTCGACGTTCGGCAACTGGTCGCGGATGCTGTCCACCGTATCGAGATAATCGCTGTGGGCGCAGACGATTTTTGCGCCACTGTGATTGATGATATAAACAAAATCGTCGGCGATCAGGCGGTAGTTGATCGGCACGAGCACCGCGCCGATCTGCGGCACGGCGTAGAACGATTCAAGCTGGGCATGCGTGTTGGGCGCGATATAGGCCACGCGGTCGCCGGGAGCGACGCCCATGCCTTGCAGCGCCGCGGACCAGCGGTCGCAGCGGTCGAAGAACTGGCCGTAGGTCAGCCGCATGTCGCCATCCACCACGGCTTCCCGGTCGGCGTACAATCTGCGTGCTCGCCGTGCAAACTCCAGCGGGGTTAACGGGGTTTCCATGCCTGCGCCTCCTTGCGTCGAGAATTGTCACCTACAACTTGTGGGCTATATTGTTCGTAGTGTTTTTGAAGAAGTGTTGAGCAACAATAGTCATTATTGCAGAGGAGTTGTGCGCAGTCAATAGCGGGCAGGAAGAAGGGCCAGCGCGTTAGCTGACCCTTTGACAGACTATTTTTCTTCGATTGTCACCTTGTTCATGACATCGCCCTGCCTGATGGCGTTGACCACGTCCTGCCCTTGCACCACCTTGCCGAACACGGTGTGCTTGCCGTTCAGGTGCGGCTGCGGCGAGTGCGTGATAAAGAACTGACTGCCGTTGGTGTTCGCGCCAGCGTTCGCCATCGAGATGACGCCGGTTTCATGCTTCAGCGGGTTGTCGCGCGTCTCATCCTCGAAGCGGTAGCCCGGCCCGCCACTGCCGATGCCGGTCGGGTCGCCGCCCTGAATCATGAAATTGGGGATGACACGGTGAAATTTGAGGCCGTCATAAAAGCCCTGCCGCGCCAGGAACACAAAGTTGTTCACCGTTTTCGGCGCGTTCTTCGGATCGAGGTCTAGCACAATGTTGCCGCGATTGGTCTCAATCGTCGCCGTGTATGTTTTCGACGGGTCAATCTCCATCGTCGGCGGTTTGTTCCATTGCTGTGCTGCCACAGGAATGCTCCTTTCGTTATTGCAGATTACAGATTGGAGATTGCAGATTGCACGCCATGACGTGATAAGATGACAAGGTGACAAGATGACGGATGAAGCTGGAGCATAAGATACCAAGTAGTTATTTGTTCTTCGCTCTGCGTTCTCCGCTCTCCGCTCGGCTCACATTCCTACCGCCTCGCCGCCGCCTTCCGCGCGGTAGGCATAGGCCATGCGCGGCGTGTTGAACGCCCAGCCGACCCGCCCCTGCCCATCCAGCAGGATGCAGCCGCCCAGCCCGCCGACCCGCTGCGCCAGCACGTCAATCGCGGCGCGGGCCGCGTCCATCGGCGCGTGACCTTGTTTGATGAAATCGGTCGCCGTTTTCGCCAGCAGCACCTTGATGATCGACTCGCCCCAGCCGGTCGTGGAGCAGCCGCCCGACTGATTGTCGGCGTACAGGCCGCAGCCAATCAGCGGCGAATCGCCGACGCGCCCCGGACGCTTGTTGGTCGTGCCGCCGGTCGAGGTGCCTGCCGCAAGGTTGCCATGCCGGTCGAGCGCCACCGCGCCCACCGTGTCGCCGGGATCAGTGAGCGAGTGAGCATCGTTAAGCTGTCCGCCTTCTTGTCTCCTTGTCTCGCTATCTCCTTGTCTTTGAAAGGCGTCCTCCGTGCGGGCGTCGTCGCGCTGCTGCAATTCCTGCCAGCGGCGTAGCTCGCGTTCTACAACGAGTTCAGACGGCTCGCACAGCGGTATGCTGACCGACTCGGCGAAGCGTTCCGCGCCAGGTCCGACCAGCAGCACGGCGTCGCTTTCGAGCACGCGCCGCGCCAGGGTAATCGGGTTGCGGATGCGCTGCAAGGCCGCCACCGCGCCGGAACGCAATGTTTCGCCATCCATGAGCGCCGCGTCGAGTTCGGCAACACCGTCGCGGTTGAGCACCGAGCCAACGCCAGCATCGAAGATCGGCGCATCTTCCAGAACCCGCACCGCTGCTTCGACGGCATCGAGCGCGGTGCCACCCTGCGCCAGCACCGCCCAGCCCGCGTCGAGCGCCGCCCGGCAGCCGTGCTGATGTTCCTCTACTTCGTCATCGGGAATGTTCCACGCGCCGCCGTGGACGATCATGGCAAGAGGCATGTTTTTTCCTTTTCAAGGAACTTGGGAAATAAGGAACTATGGAACAAAGCGTAAAGAACAAAGAACAAAAAGCAGAGAACCAGTCAATTCCTTTAGTTCCCATAAGCTCCTTTAGTTCCTATCATTTCCTCAGTTCCTTCATCCCTTCATCTGCCGCCAGAAATTACGCGCATACGCGACCATCGAGGCGAAGAACGGCACAAGCGTGACCGCCAGCGCCCGCCGCCCGGAGCGCGGCCCATCCACAATATACAGCAGCATCGTCGCGGTTAAGGCCAGCGTGGTTGCCTTGCCGGTCGGGTGCGCCACGACAAGCCGCGCATGGCGGCGGTACACCAGCATGCCACCAACGACAATCACGAAATCGCGTGCCAGCATGGCCGCGGTCGCCCACCACGGAAAGCCGCGACTCAGCGAAAGCGTCACCGCCGTCGCATCAACCATGAGTTTGTCGGCGATTGGGTCGAGCACCTTGCCGAGCGACGAAATTTCCTGGCGACGCCGGGCAATCGGGCCATCGAGCGCGTCGGTCAGCATGGCAATCCCAAGCGTACCCAGCGCCCGCCAGCGCTCTTCCGGGTGGCGCATGGCGCGCAGTGCGGCGGGCAGCATGAGCAGCCGGGCCAGCGTAAGCAGATTAGAAGGGTAACAGAATTCACGCATACGAAACGGTAGTCGCTTTTCAATACTTTTCATAGCAACCTCTTCATTCCACCGGACACGATTTCACATGGTACCCTCGTGACAAACTTCAACATATAATCAAGACATTTGCCAGGACATCTGCATATTATAAGCATTTCCATGAACAAAGCACGAGATTGCTCTCGTGCTCTGCAAATCGCCGTTGTTGTGAAAGCTACAGATTATTAATAGCTGGTCGTCGGTGGTTCGTAGCTTGGCGGGGGTGTATTGTACATGCTGCCGCCCACCATGCCTTGCTGCACCATGGTCTGGCCGAGCGCGTGTCCCATCACAAGATAGGAATAGAACGCGGTGAAGATCACGCCAATACCGCAGGCGATGATCCCCAATCCGCCGACGATTCCGGCGAGTAGCGCAACCAGCAGAAACATCAGCCATGGGCCGGGATGGTTGCGCACCATCGCGAAAATTTCGCCAAACTTGAATGCCTCACCAAGCGTATTCGTCGCGGCGTAGCGCGCCATGGCCGCGTAGGAAAGCAGCAAACTGGCAAACAACACAATCAGATAGATCGGAACAAACAGGCAGCCCAGCAGCCCGGCCGCCGCCGAAGCTGAATCAGAGCCGCTCGATGCCCCGCCAAGCATGCCAGTGATGCAGCTAAAGATGCCGATGATAATGAAGTACGGAATGAGATACACAATGGTAATGACGACAGCGTACAAACCGCGCATGAAATGATCGCCAAAATCGTTCCATTCCGGCAGCGGCTGTGGATTGTCCTGCGCGACATTCTGGGCAACTTTAAGCATGTACCCAAACGCGGCAAAATTAAGGATTGGCACCGCGCTAACGAGGCCGCCAATTGCCACCTTCGACAACCAGCGCTGATCCTGAAAAACATAGCTGAAGGCTCGACCGATATCCATTGGCGTTGCTCCTTTTGTGATGTTCAACGATTGCCATGATGTTATACGTACCAGAATGGTGACTAGTTACAACGACGATGGCTCCTTTCACAACACAGTCGCTCCAAACGCAACTGTCCGCCGCACAAGTGTCTCCTATATATATAAACGCTTTTCATGCGCAATAGTTGCATACAATTGGGCGACCACCAGGTGGGCGTACAGCAGGGCGCTGAGCGTGAGCCACAGCAGCACCAGCGCGGCCAGCAGCGCGCCCGGCAGCGCGCCGGTAAGCACCAGCCAGCACAGCAGGCCGAGCAGCAACGCGGGGAGGTAGGCAGGCAGCGACCGGAGGCGCGCGCGGGCGTAGTCGGCGCGCACTTCGGGGTGCAGCGCGTCGCGGATGGTTTGCATGTTCATGGTTTCCTCAGCGCGGCCATCGGCGGCGTAGATCAGGCGACTGACCGGCGCGACGCTGATGCCAAACATGAACAGCCAGTACAGTGCAATGATCGCCAGGCCAACCATGCCGGGCGCGCTCAGCGACATGCGCGTGGTGCTGAGCGCCAGCGCCAGCGAACCGCACAGCACCACAAAGCCAACCACCATGACTGGCAGCAGAAAGAACACGAAATCGATCATGAGCGCCATGAAGCCGATGATGTAGCGCGTGGACCAGTCACCGCCGGGCGGCAGCGGGGTTGGGTAGCCGCGCCGGACATTGTCGTAGCTTTGCATGACCAGCCCGGCTGCCCATGGCATGCCAAACACCGTGAGGCACAGCGCGCCGCCGATGAGGACTTTGCGCCACCACAGGGGGTCACGATGAATATTGGAAACAGCGGTGCGAAGGTTCATGTGCATTGCAGATTGCAGACTGTAGATTGTAGATTACGTGTCACTTCAGCAATCTGCAATCCACAATCTGCAATCTGCAAT
>DASTWM010000411.1:0-12514 GCA_035765855.1 Roseiflexaceae bacterium | reverse complement strand
ACTTCAACAAGAACGTTGGCTGGATCTTGTATGACTCTGCAAACCAGTATAAAGGCGCGCGCGGTGGCGCGGTGAAGTAAGCATGACGTGTGCTGCAAGGTAAAGGAGCTGCCCGTGCGATATGTTCTGCTTGTGTGCTGTGTGGCAGTGATGACAAGCGCGTTTGGGCCGCCGTCGCAGCTGGCGGCGCAAACCGGCGCACAGCCGGTTGTGGGCAAGGCGCTACGCACCACGGTTGACGATTGGCAAAAAGGCACCCTCGAAAACCTGGTTGTCAGCAACAACGCCGATGGTGAACTGCGATTGGCTGAAAACGCCACCAATGGTCGCTACACGTCCGATACCATGAAAGCCGATACGGCCTTCAACGCGGTCGGCGTGCAGTGGAATGCTACGCTGCCCGCCGGAACCAGGCTGCAACTGGAAGTGCGCGGCGGCTCCGCGCCTGAGCAGTGGGGGCCATGGCAGGCATTCTCTGCGACCGACGCACAATCGGCAGACAGCGGCGCGCTGGCGATGGAATACGCCCGCGCTGTGCCAACCGATACCTTGTATTTGCAGTTCCGCGCAACCTTCAGCACCACCGTTTCGAACGCATCGCCGGTTTTGAGCGACGTTGAATTGTCGTATTTGAACACGGTCGCAGGTCCACCGGCGTCGGTCGCCGCGTTGAGTGTGCCAGCGCCGTTCGGGCCGAATACACTTACCGCAGCACCGAAGATTGTGCCGCGCTCGCGCTGGGACACCAACGTGCCGAGTAAGACGATTGCACGCGAAGCGCCGCATGGCATTATTTTGCACCAACTCAGCACGGAAGGTGTTGGCGACAATCCGCTGCCGTTCATGCGGGCAGTGTCTGCGTACCAGCGCGATGTGCTGGGATGGGAAGACCTCGCATTTCACTTCATTGTCGACAGCGCAGGCAACATTTATGAAGGCCGCACTAGCGGGCCGACCGCGGCAGTGACCCGGCTGGCAGGCGGCGACGTGGCAATTCATGTGGCGCTGCTCGGCAATGGCTCGCTTGCGGCATCTCAACGCGCCGCACTGGTCGATCTGCTGGCGTGGCTGGGGCAGGCGTATAACATCCCGCCGCTTGGCGAACACCAGGTGCTGGGCGAAAATGGCTCGACCTCGACCCGGCCAAATATTGTGACCCACAGCGAAGCTGTTCCAGCCGCTACTGACGTTTCCCAGGCGGTTGTGGGAACGATTGGCACGCTGCGCCAGGCCGCGAGCCAGGCGACGGTGCAATCACGCTGGTACTTCGCGGAAGGAAACACGCTCAATTTTGCCGAACGCCTGACCGCGCTCAACCCCAACGCCACGCCAGCAAGCGTGAATTTCCAACTGCTGCGCCAGCCCGGCCCAACGCAGGAGTTCACCGCGACGATTGAGGCGAATGGCCGTCGCGATCTGGTTATCAACAACGTGTTCAGCGACACCACCGATGTTCCGGCGATTGTGGAGTCGAACGGGCCAGTCATCGCCGAACGGTTCATGGATTTTCAGACCGATATTTCGATCAGCCCGGGCGTCGTCACACCGTCGCGCGTGTGGTACTTCGCGGAAGGCTCCACTGCGAACAATGCGAAAACCTTTTTGCTGCTCTTCAACCCGCAATCTGAAAGCGCCGCCGCTACGGTGACGTACATGCGCGCGGATGGCACAACCGCCGAGCAGCAGGTCGAAATTCCATCGCAACGCCGCGCCGTCGTGACAGTGAGCGATGTCATGCCGAATGCCGAGTTTGGCATGCGCGTGATTGCCAACCAGCCGATTGTGGCCGAACGCACCATGATCTTCGGGCCGCACAGCACGCTCGACCGCGGCGGGTTCGACAGCGGGCCGGGCGTGGTGACGCTGGCGCGCCGATGGTATTTCGCGGAAGGCACCACCCAGTCGCCATTCCAGATGAACGTCCTGGTGCTTAATCCGAACGCGCAGCGCGCCAATGTATCGGTCACATTTGCCACGTCAGATGGCACGTTCATCACGCGTAAGTACGCCGTGCCGCCGACGACGCAGCTTGCGATCAATGCCAACGAAGTTGTTCCAGAGCTTGGGATTGCCACTACCATTCAGTCGGACCGCCCGGTGGCCGCCGAGCGCGCCATGTTCTGGAAGGATGGCGATGTAGGCGCGATCACTGCCGGAGCAGCCAGCCCGGCGTTTGTGTGGCGCTTTGCCGACGGGCGCACCAGCGGCAATTATCAGGAATACCTGCTGTTCAACAATCCCAACAAGAACACCGCGCTGGTCTCGGTCGATCTGCTGAAGAACGATGGCACCAAGACCACACAAACCATCACCGTGCCAGCTAACGCGCGCTATACCATGGCGGTGCATCAGATTGCGCCCGGCCAGAATGCGATTTCGGCCACGGTGCGCTCGACACAGCCGATTGTGGCCGAACGCGCCGTTTACGCGGGCGCGCCTGACAGCAGCGATAACCGGGGCGGCGCAACGTCGATGGGCGTGCCGGAACAACAACCCTGATTCTGCACTACCAGGCGCGAAACGCGGGCAACGTACCTGAGTTGTCCGCGTTTTTTTATGCCCGCGCGTGCAAAGCCCGGTGATACTGAAGGGCAGCGCACAAAAACGGCGCTAAATAGCCCATCATTTCCTTGCCGTAGCCGATGGTTTCTGCTACACTATACATCGTTCACTTGTTCTTGATCGTGGCATGTTACTGCTGCTAAACAGCCGCCTGCATGCCAGCCATGAACATATCATACGCTCATACATGGCGATCGAGGTGTGTCGTGAATAGAAAAAGCCAGCAGCAACATCCGTGGCTCACGGACTCGTTGATTTTTCTTGGCTTCCGCTGGAGCTCATGGGGCGCAACGGTGGGGTTCGCGCTGTGGGCCGGTATGTGGGAGCCTTATAGCTGGCTGTTTGTGCTTTCCGGTCTGGCGAATTTGCTGGCAACCGGCATGGTGCAAACCTATGTCCACGCCGCGCGCCGCAATCCAAGCGTGCTCGGTCTCGATATTTTGTACATGACACTGGTGCTTTTACCGATGAGCAACGGGTGGAATGGGCCGTTCATCGCGCACGCAGCCAGCGCGCTGGTGCTTCCGGCGCTGCTGTTTGGCTGGCGTGGCGGCATCATGGCCGGGCTGGCGTTTGTGCCGCTCGATCTGGGCGCAAACTGGGCTGCCAGGAATTCACCAGCCACCATGATTGAGCGACAGCAATACACGACGCTCCTCACCATGATGATCGCACCGCCATTGTTTGGCTACGTTTTTGCGTGGGGCGTGGCGATACCCCGGCGCGTGCTGGCGCAACGGCAGCGCAAGGCATCCCAGCGCCGCCCACTGATAGGTGGCGCGGATTTCAAGCGCGAGCCGGGCGAAAACGCGCTTGATCGCTTTGCCGCAGTGGTACGCGACCATGAAAATCGGCAGTCTGCCGCGCAACATGTTCCGCTGGTCTCGCCAGCCACTGCCGTGCGTACCACCGAACCCGGCGCTGAGGAATTGCGCCGTGTTTTGTTCTCGCCGCTGCCGTCGGATGATATCGATCTTCCAGCGATGCTGGATGTGCTGTCGATCCGCTTCGGCAAACACACAGGGATTGCAACGAACGTTACGGTGCTGGGTCGCGCGCGGCTGCTGCACCACGCGCAGCGATTGGTGCTGGTGCGATTGACTCAGGAAGCGCTGATTAATGTCCAGCAGCATGCGCACGCATCTTCGACTTCATTTACGTTGCGCTACGACTCAAAGTCGGTGGCGCTCATGGTCCAGGACGATGGTGTAGGGCTGCTGGATGGCACCTATGAACGGCCTGGATTGCACGCACTGCGTGCGATGCAGTATCGCGTCAACGAACTGGGCGGACGCATGGACGTGTTTGAAACCGAGGGCGGTGGCGTGACGGTACGCGCAACCATGCCGCTCGATTGAACGTCCTTTTCCTCTCATTACGAACTCCATTATGCGCTATTTTTTTCGTGTGTTGTGCGCCGTTGGGGCGCTAATACTTATCGCGTACGGCATGATTCAGCCAGTTGAGCAGGACACGCGCTGGCTGCTTGCCTTGTGGCTGGCCGCGCCCCTGCTGCTGATCGCGGCACGCTTGTCGCTGCCGTCACTGCCGCGCGGCGTAACACGCAGCCTGACGAATCTGGGGCTGGTGATCACGCTTGGCTTCGGCATGCTCTCGTTGCAGTTGCTGCGCCAGCAATTTGTGCAGGCCAATGCGGCCTATAACTACACGTACACCGATGAGCAGACCGGCCAGACGGTTAGCAACGTGCGGCCCGTGATCCAGTCCTTGCGCGTGCAGCGCGGCAAAATGTTGGATCGCAATGGCGACGTGCTGGTCGATACGAAGCTGGTCGACCGCGGCTTTGCGGTCCGAACCTACCCGCTTGCCGGCCAACAGGATCCCGCCGCGTTCAGCAACATCGTCGGTTATTTCAGTGACCGCTACGGCCAGACCGGGCTGGAGCAGACCTATAGCAATTATCTGAATGGCGAGAATGATACGGTTGGCCGCATTCAGAACACTCTTACCGGCCAGCCACAGGTTGGCGACGACTTGCATCTGACGATTGATGCGCGGCTGCAAACGGCGGCCATGAATATCCTTGGCAATCGTACCGGCTCGATCGTGGTGCTGGACCCAAACACTGGCGCGATTCTGGCGATGGCCAGCGCGCCCGGCTTCGACCCAAGCCAGCTTGTTTTTAATCCTGCCGCGCCCGATATCGACGCCGAAAACCAGCGCATCGCGGACTACTGGCAGGCAATCAACGCCGATAATTCCGGGCAGCCGCTCATTAACCGGCCGACGCAGGGGCGCTACCCGCCCGGTTCGACATTCAAAACGGTTACTGCCGTAGGTGTGCTTGAGCATCCTGATGAAGGCAAGCCGAACGACATTCGCTGCTTCAACACGCTCGACACCGAACCGGGCGCGCCGCCAGTCGTCAACGCGGTGCAAAATCTTGCGAGTCTCACTGGCGATCCGTCAGATCTTGAGCATGTGTATGCCTATTCGTGCAATGTCGCCTTCGCGCAATACGCTTTACGGCTTGGCGCAGACACGTTAGCTCAAACGGCGGAACAGTTCGATATTTACCGGCCTGAGGATGCGCCGCCCGTGTACAATGGATTCACGGATCTGCCAACAGCGCCAAGCTTGTTGTATACTAATGCAGGCTTTCTGAATAGCAAAGCTGCCCTGGCCGCGACAGGATTTGGTCAAGGTCAATTGTTTGTGACGCCCTTGCAAATGGCCCTGGTCGCGGCGGCAGTGGCGAACAAAAATGGCGATATCATGCAGCCCTACCTTGTCGATCATATCACGCGACCGGATGGCAGCGTCGTGACCGCGCACAGCCCGCACGCGCTGAAAGCCGCGATACCATCTGACATCGCGGCAACCATGCGCAAAAATATGCGGGCTGGCGTCGCCTACGGCTTTGGCAAACCGGCGCAGCAAGTCGACCCGCAGGTTGCGCTTGTCGGCGGCAAATCGGGAACTGCTGAACACAATGGTCCGAATACGCATGCCTGGTTTATCGCGATCGCGCCTGTAGATCAGCCACGTTACGCTGTTGCGGCAATGATCGAGAACGGCGGTGAAGGCTCAAGCGTCGGCGCGAAAGCTGCTGGCGACGTGCTGGCAGCGGCGTTCAGGCTGGAGAAATAACGTGACGCAACGTGATCGGGGCGGGCTGCAAAGCTCCGCTTGGCACATACCGCGTTTTGCCTGGTGTTGCTTATTGCTCGTGCTGGTGGGTTGTGGCACCCCGTCTGTGGCCGCGCCTGCTGTGCTTCACTCCAGCGAGATCCGAGCAAGCAGCACGCCCGCCATGGCCGCCATCGCGCAGCCTGCTTCCGTGCCATCGCCGCGTGTTGCCCCGCAACCGGCGGCCACGGCAACGCCGGACATGCCGCTCCCGTCATTGAATCTGGAAGCAACAGTGGCGCTTCCGGCTACGCCAACTGCTACGCTCGAACCCTCGCCGACACCCAATCATGTGCTCACCCTCGAAGAGCGAGAGCGCATTTTTAACGAGGTGTGGCAGCGCGTCAATGACAATTATCTGTATGCAAACTTTAACGGCATTGACTGGAAAGCGCTGCACGACGCCTTTGCCCCGCAGATCGCCGCAGCAGAGTCGAACGAGCAATTTTATAGCATTGTCGCTGCCATGGTTGCGGAACTCGACGATCATCACTCGCGCTTTGGGCCGCCAGCCGCGGCAGTCAGCGAGGATGCCATCGTAAGTGGTCATGAGGCGACTGTCGGCATCGGTGTGCTCGCCGCGCCAACCAACGAAGGCGCGTTCATCCAGATTGTATTTCCCAACAGCCCTGCCGAACAAGCCGGACTGCGCCCGCGCGACCGCATCATTACAGTGGATGGCCGCCCGTACCAACCGGCTGACGATAACCTGCAAGGGCAGGAAGGCACAACGGTACGGCTTACGGTCGTGAGTCCCAGCGAGAAGCCACGCGATGTGGTGCTGCCGCGCAAGGAAGTGGAGGAGCGCATCGCGCCGTATTCGCGCCGCCTGGCGGGCGACATTGGCTATGTGTGGATTTCCACGCTGTGGGTGAATGATACCGACGAGCAGGTGAGCGGCGCACTGACCGAGCTTGTCGCTGCCGGGCCGCTGAAGGGCATCATTTTAGATTTGCGGGGTAATCCCGGCGGCTGGTCGCATGTGCTGTCAGGCATCCTCAGCCATTTCGTGCGCGGGCAGGTTGGCATGTTTTTTGATAGGAACAACAATGTGCGCCCGCTCGTCGTGCCGCCGCCAGCCGGGCCGGACTTGCGCGCCTTGCCGTTGGTCGTGTTGATCGACCAGGATACGGCTTCGTACGCAGAGGTGCTTGGCGCGGTGCTGCAACACGAGGCGCACGCCACCGTCATCGGCGTGCCATCCGCCGGTAACACCGAAACGATTTACGCCTACACGCTGTTTGATGGCTCGCGGCTGTGGCTCGCGCGCGAAGGATTCCGGCTGCAAAATGGCGAAAATCTCGAAGGACATGGCGTGCAGCCCGATGAAACGATTGATGTCGATTGGAAACGATACAGCGAAGATGACGATCCGCAGTTGCTTGAAGCGCTGCGGGTGCTAAAGGCAAAGATAAAGTGACTGATCAGAGCGAACAACGCGCCGCAACTATCACCAGGCGCACCGGCGAAACCGATGTTGCGTTGACGTTTACCATCGATGGAAGCGGCAATGCCGATGTGGAAACCGGGATCGGCTTTCTCGATCACATGTTAGCGCTGTTCGCTAAACACGGCCTGTTTGACATCCATGTGCGCGCCGCTGGCGATCTGCATGTCGACGAGCATCACACCGCCGAAGATGTGTGCATCTGTCTTGGGCAGGCGCTCGACAGGGCGCTCGGCGAACGGCGCGGCATTGTGCGTACAGCGCACAGTTTTGTCCCCATGGACGAAGCGCTCGGCTTTGTAGCCGTCGATCTCGGCGGGCGACCGTATTGCGTCGTTGACGCAGCGTTTGTGACGCCGCATGTCGGGCAACTGAGCACCGATTTGATCGCGCACATGCTTGAAAGCATCGCATTTCATGGTCGCCTGAATATCCATGCCCGTGTGCTGTACGGACACAACGATCATCACAAAGTCGAAGCGCTCTTCAAAGCGCTTGGGCGGGCGCTCGACGCAGCCACGAGACGCGATGTGCGGCTTGGTGATGCGGTACCGAGTACGAAGGGACAGTTATAATCTGGTAATGCCGATGTGGTATACCATACCACGTTGTTCTGATGTGACCCGACTGTTGTTGCATTAGGAGTTGTGCAGCCCCATTACCATTCGTCTAAGCCACGGTGAATACCTCATGCTCAACTTGCTGGCTCGCCACGGTTTCATAGCTATTCTTGTTGCCGTGCTGATTGAAGAAGTCGGCATTCCTATGCCGCTCCCAACCGATATTCTGATCGTGCTAGCTGGTGTCGAAAGCGCAGGCCACTTTCCGCGCCTTGTGTTCTGGTTCTGCACGCTCTCATGCGCGTCCGCGACCGGCGCGACCGGTTTATATTTTATTACTCGCTGGGGTGGCCGCCCACTCGTTGAACGCTTTGGCCGTTATGTCCATCTGGGGCCGGAGCAGCTTGCGCGCGGCGAGCGGCTCTTGCAACGGCGCGGCTGGTTTGGGATTGCGGTTGGCCGCGCTATTCCCGGGCTGCGGTACGCGACCGTCATCGTGTGTGGCCTCCTCAGAGTTCCCTATTTCCGCTTCTTAACCGCCCATGTGGTTGGATCGTCGCTCTACATTGCGACGTTTCTGGCGCTCGGCGCTACCTTCGGGCCAGCGATTATCAGCAACATTCATGTCCCTTCGCGAACGATCAATCTGCTGTGGCTCCTGATGCTGGCAATAGGATTACCCCTGCTGATCATGTGGCTGAGCTGGCGCGCGCATCCGCAGGTACCGGCGCATCCTTCGACGCAGCGGCTGTTCTGGTCGAACTTTGTGGCAAGCTTTCTTGGCGCCACTGTGCTGGCCGCGTCATGGTCGGCGGCGGCGACATATGCCGATCTCGTGGGAACCCCGCGCCCGGTGAACGCCATCGCGACTCTGGTGCGCTGGCTGCTTGGCCGCGGGCTGGGCGAAGCACCCGCGTACATCCTGATTTACGCCGGGCTGTTGCTCTTGTGCTTCGCCGTGAGTGCCGCCTATTATCAATTTCTTGTGCCGCATCTCTCGCCGCGCATTGGCTCGTTGCCCATGCAGGTAGCCGAGCTTGGATTGATGACTTCCTGCCTCGTCTCGATCTTTTTCATCCTCACGCTCTCGGTGGTACGCTATGGCCCGCTCCTGCGCTGGTGGAATACCGGCGGGCCATGGCTTTTCGGGGCGATCATTCTTGGCATTTTGGGCTATGCCTTTACCACAGCTTATGGAAGGACGCTTGGGCTTGCCGTGCTGCCGTCGTTTTACCGGGTGCAGATGGGGCAAACAACGCGCCGGGCGCTGCAAGCCGAAATTGCTCACCACCGCTACGAGCGTAACCACACAGCCGCTGCGGAGCCAAACCATAGCCAACCTGCATCGCTCGTTGCGCATGTTGAACAGCCAACCATTACAGGCCAGATCAACGATGCGAACAAAAATGGCTCGGCGACGAGCACGCCTGATTCGTCTGCAACGCAATCGAATAACCCTGTAACGAAGCAGATGCCGTAAACCGTGATGATCGCGCCTAGCGAACAGAAAGGCAATCGATGAAGTTTGATGCCATGCTCGGAGTTGAGACGCAGCGCCTGCGCGACATTCCCACGATTGCACAGGCGGCAGAACAGGTTGGTTTTGCGGGCCTGTGGGTGCCGGAAACGCAGCATCATGGATTCCTGCCACTGGCCCTTGTCGCCGAACATACGACGCGCATCGAGTTCGGCACGGCGGTTGCCATCGCCTTCGCGCGCAGCCCCATGGTCACAGCGCAGGCCGCGTGGGACTTACAGGCGCTGTCGAACGGGCGCTTCGTTCTCGGACTGGGAACGCAGGTAAAAGCGCATATCGAGCGGCGCTTCGGTATGCCATGGGGCGCGCCGGTGGCGCGGCTGCGTGATTATATCAAGGCGGTGCGGGCGATCTGGGCGGCATGGCAAACGCGCGAACGGCTTTCCTACCAAGGGCAATTCTATCAGCATACGTTGATGACACCGTTCTTCGATCCCGGCCCAATTGAGCATCCCAATATTCCGATTTATATTGCCGGTGTCAACGAAGGACTGGCGCGGCTCGCCGGTGAGCTGTGCGAAGGCTTTCATGTTCACCCGTTTCACAGCGTCAAATATATCAATGACGTGGTGCGCCCGCAGGTGGCCGCCGGTGCGCAGGCCTCCGGACGCTCGGCAGATGCGGTGCAACTGGTTAGCAGCGTGTTTGTCGTCACTGGCGCGGATGAAGCATCCATGGAACAGGCGCGGCAGGCGGCGCGCGAGCAACTGGCGTTCTACGCTTCCACGCCAACCTACCGCGTGGTACTTAATACGCATGGCTGGGGCGATGTGGGCGAGCAGTTGTCGCGCATGGCGGCGGCGAAGCGCTGGCACGCGATGAGCGCGCTGATCAGCGACGAGATGCTCGACGTGTTTGCCGTGACCGCGCCGTTCGATCAGCTTGGCGCGGCGTTGCGCGCGCGCTATGATGGCGTGCTGGATCGAGTCGCATGTTATATGCCGTATGAGCCAAGCGAGATGGATCCTGCGTGGCGCATGCTGGCGCGTGAGGTTCAGAAGGATCATTAAGCCGTAAACATGCAGAAAGGCTGCTCATACGAGCAGCCTTGAGGTAAAAGGGGAGCGGCGTGAGGAAACTTTTTCAGCTACATATCCTTAGCTGTGGATGCCCGCCGCCAGCATCACTTTTTAATGTCTGCGACAAGTCTATGTTACTGCACAACGTATGCCATCGGAACTCCGAATGATTGTGCTATCCGACTTTTGACTGAGATCATTTTGCATGGCACTCATCATTATGCTACAATGCTGCGGTTCGTGCCGCCCGGCACAAGGGCCGTTTACCACAATTTAGTATAGTATACGTGGTTCAATGAAGAGCTCCACAGATTTATGCATGCATCTCTTGCCTATATGGGCTTCAGTTGTCGTGCCTGGCTGCACATCCAGGTTCGTTACGTGCATAGCAACACCGCGCTGAAGTCGCGCAATGATTCGGCAGCGGCTGCGCGCTTCGCCTCTTGCATTCGGCTGGCTGTCATGTATGACGCTGGTTTATGGTACAGTAAGAGGCGTTTTTGTGCCATAAAAGAATAGTGCTTATGGTAAGTGAAAAGATAATAGGATAAGGTAGTAGCGGTATGTTTGCACAGTTTGCGACAGACACCCAGTTTTACGCGCTGATTGCGACCATTGTGGTGGCGTTGATCGGCATCGGGTATGCCTTCGTGCTCCGCGCGCAAATTTTGTCAAAAGACAAAGGCACCGAGCGCATGCAGGAAGTATGGGGCTTTATCAAATCAGGCGCGAACGCCTACTTGGCGCGGCAATTTCGCGCCATCGCCGTGCTGATTGTCATTCTGACGGTGGTGCTTGGCGCAAGCGTGCTCCTGATTCACCCGACTGAGGCGGCAGTTGCCAAGTTTGGCAATGAGCAGAATGCGACCATGTGGGTCGCTATCGGGCGTGCCGTTGCGTTCCTGATGGGTTCGCTGTTTTCGTACTCGGTTGGGTTTGTCGGCATGAAGGTCGCCGTGGAAGGCAATGTGCGCGTCGCCGCTGCTTCCCGCAAGGGGTACAATCCCGCGCTCCAGACGGCCTATAAATCGGGCGCGGTGACGGGCATGCTCGCGGTCGGGCTGGGGTTGCTCGGCGCAGCGCTGATCTTCCTGATCTACGGCGTGGCCGCGCCTGACGTGCTGCTGGGCTTTGGCTTTGGCTGCTCGCTGATCGCGCTGTTCATGCGCGTGGGCGGCGGCATTTACACCAAGGCCGCCGATGTCGGCGCGGATCTGGTGGGCAAGGTCGAGGCGGGCATTCCCGAAGATGACCCGCGAAACGCCGCCGTGATCGCTGACCTCGTCGGTGACAATGTGGGCGATTGCGCGGGCATGGCCGCCGATGTGTTCGAAAGCTTTGAGATTGCATTGATTTCGGCGCTGATCCTTGGCATCGTCGTCGGCACGAACCAGACCAGCACTGGCCCGCTCAGTGTCGACATGCGCTTTGTGCTGTACCCGCTGCTGTTGTATGCGGTGGGCGTGCTCGCATCGATCATCGGCAATCTGTTTGTGCGCACTGACGAGCGCCGCCGCAACGCGCTCCGGGCGATGAAGCGCGGGTTCTACATTGCGGCGGCGCTGGCGCTGGCGGGCGCGGCAGGCGTCACCTTCTGGCTCATGGCGGATCCGCAGACCGGCGTGGTGGATTGGCGTCCGTTCATCGTCACCGCCGCGGGCGTGGTGCTGGCGCTCGTGCTCGATAAACTGACCGAATACTTCACTTCGACGCAATACAAACCCGTCAAGGAGACCAGCCGCTCAGCGCAAAACGGCGCGGCGACGACCGTGCTGTCCGGACTGGCGCTTGGCATGGAATCAAGCGTATGGTCAGTGCTGGCGATCTGTGGAGCGATTGTGGTTTCGGTGCTGGTCTACGCCAGCGAGCCGGTGGCGACGCAGGTGGGCGCTATTTTGTACGGCGTAGCGCTGACCGGCATTGGCATGCTCACGCTGACTGGCAACACGCTGTCGATGGACTCGTTCGGCCCGATCTCCGACAACGCTAACGGCATCGGCGAAATGGCGGGGCTGGACAAAAACGCCCGCAATGTCATGGACGATCTCGACGCGGTTGGCAACACGACCAAGGCTGTCACCAAAGGCATCGCAATCGGCTCGGCGGTGATCGCGTCAGTGGCGCTGTTTGGCTCTTACCTGACCGACGTGAGCACGGTGCAGCGCACGACAGGAACGCCGCCCGAGCAACTGCTTTCATCGACCGGCATTCAGGTGTCCGCGCCGCTGGTCTTCATCGG
>DASTWM010000410.1:0-14390 GCA_035765855.1 Roseiflexaceae bacterium | reverse complement strand
TTCTTTTGTGCCACAGAGATCACAGAGGACACAGAGGAAAGGTAACGAGTGAAACTCTGTGATCTCTGTGGCCTCCGTGGCTAAAGTCCTATTACAATGTTAAAGCTCAACTGAATTCCAGCATGGCTTTGACAACACCGTTCTCCGGTTCGAGCCAACTCGGAAACGTGGTACAAATCTCCTCCGGCGGCGCGCGATGGGTGATCCACGGATCGAGGTTGATTTTGCCCGATTCAAGCATGGCGATCACGCGCGCGAAATCTTCGTCGGTCGCGTTGCGGCTGCTGAACAGCGTCAATTCACGCCGGTGAAAATCGGGATCGTGGAACGTCACGTCGCCCTGAAACAGCCCGACGAATACCAGCTTGCCGCCATGCGCCACATAGTTGAAGGCCTGCATCATGGATTTAGCGTTGCCGGTCGCGTCGAATACGATGGTCGGCATGTCGCCGGACAGGATCGCGTCGAGTTGCGGCAGCGGATCGCTGCGGCCATCGACCCAGCGCGTGACGCCGAGTTGCTGCTGGCAGAACGCGCGCCGCTTCTCGCTGACTTCCATGCCGATCACATTGGCGCCCGCCGCCAGCGCCGAGGTCATGACCGACAGCCCGATTGGCCCCGCGCCGACCACCAGCACCTGCTCGCCTGGCTCAGGTTGCGCGCGCCGCACAGCATGCGCGCCGATGCACAGCATCTCAACCAGCGCAAGGTGTTCGAGCGGAAGCGTGCGCGACGGGTGCAACTTATTGATCGGCACCGTAATCAGTTCGCGCATGCCGCCGTCGGTATGCACGCCCAGCACGCGCAGGTTGAGACAGCAGTTCGGCTTGCCGCGCTGGCATGCGCTACAGTGGCCGCAATTCAGATACGGGTTGACGCTGCAACGGTCGCCCACGGCCACATGCGTCGGTTGCTCGGTCGCGCCAAGCGCCACCACCTCGACGCCAAGCTCATGGCCGAGGATGCGCGGGTAGCTGAAGAACGGCTGCTCACCGCGAAAGGCATGCAGATCGGTGCCGCAGATGCCGACGCGCCGCACACGCACCAGCGCCTCGCCCGGGCCGGGCTGCTGCGGTGGTTCGGTTTCGGCAAAGCGAAGCTGATTGGGTTCGTCAAGAATAATCGTTTTCATAGACCTTTATCTTGCCACAGAGATCACAGAGATCACAGAGACGTAAGAGCGCATTTCATCCGCGTCAATACTGAGCCAGTATAGAATTCAGATCAATCGTCCATCGTCCATCATCAATGCCCTACCGGCCGCCCATGCCAGTTAGCGCGACGCCCTGCACGAATAATCGTTGCGCCAGGAAGAAGATGATCAGCACCGGCAGCAGCGTCAGAATCGAAACGGCCATGAGATCATTAAACTGCGTGAAGTTCTGGCCGCGGAACAGGTTGAGGCCGAGCGCCAGTGTATACAATTCCTGCGAACGGATGTAGATCAGCGGATCAAGCAGGTTGTTCCAGTTGCCGATAAACGCAAAAATCGCGACGGTGGCGAGCGCCGGTTTAGAGAGCGGCAAAATGACGCGCGTGAAGATTTGCCATGTGGACGCGCCATCGATGCGCGCCGCCTCATCAAGATCGCGCGGTATGCTCATAAAGAATTGGCGCAGCAGGAAAATAAAGAAGGGATAGCCGAACCATGCTGGCAGAATCAGCGGCCACAATGTGTTGACCAGGCCGACCTTGCTGAACAGGATGAACGTCGGCACAATCGTCACTTCGCGCGGGATCATGAGCGTGGCAAGCACCAGCAGAAACAGGAATTCGCGCCCGCGCGCCCGCAGCCGTGCAAAGCCAAACGCGACGATTGAACATGAAATAAGATTGCCGACCACATTGGCAATCGTAACAATCAGCGAATTTTTGAGGAACGTGTTGAACGGCAGAATCGTCCAACCCTCGACGTAGTTCTGCCAGACAAAATGCGTTGGCACAAAGCTGGGCGGCCAACTGAATACTTCATTCGATGGTTTCAGCGACGTCGAGACCATCCACAGGAACGGCAACATAAACAGCACCGAGCCAGCGACCAGCAACAGGTAAATGATGCTCTTCGACAGGAAGTGTCTTCTGCGAGCGCGTGCCTTTGCCCGCTCTCGGTCCAGTTGCACGGCAGTTTGCGATGATGGTTGACTTGGAACGCTGATCTTCATCATCTAACTCCCTTTTATATCGCCTTCGTAGTACACCCAGCGCTGGCCCAGCCAGAATTGAAAGGCGGTGACGCCGATGATAACGATGAACAGGATCCATGAAAGCGCTGAAGCGTACCCCATCTGGAAAAATCTGAAGGCGTTTCGATAAAGATAGAGACCGTACACGAGCGACGCGTTCGCCGGGCCGCCATCGGTCATGACATAAATTTGCACAAAGGCCTGCAACGATGAGATAAAGCCGACGATCAGATTGAAGAAAATGACCGGCGACATCATCGGCACGGTGACATTCCAGAACCTGCCCCACGGCCCCGCGCCGTCGAGCGACGCGGCCTCGTACAAATGCTCAGGGATGCTCTGCAAGCCAGCCAGGTAAATGACCATGGAGCCGCCCGCGCCCCACACGCTCATGATGATCAGCGCTGGCATGACCCACGTCGGCGAGACGAGCCAGCCGGGCGGGTTGGAAATGCCGATCACGCGCAGCATGTGGTTGAGCATGCCAAAGTCGGGGTTGAAAATATTGATCCACAAGAGGGCGACAGCGATGCCGGTGACGACCGAGGGCAGGTAGAAGATCGTGCGAAATAATGATTGTCCGACGACATCTTTGTTCAATAACAGCGCCAGCAGAAATGAAACCGTCACGCCGAGCAGCACGCTGCCGATGCCGTAGTAGAGCGTGTTTACCAGCGCGATCCTGAAGAATGGATCGCTCAGCATGTGCGTATAATTGCTCGCCCCAACCCAGATCGGCGGCGTGAGCAGCGTCCACTGTGTGAAGCTGATGACGAATGAGGCGATGATCGGCCCGGCCCCAAATAATATAAAGCCAATAATCCAGGGCAAAATAAATAAATAAAATTCTCGTTCTTCGCGGCGCGCCTGTTTGCCTAATGTGTGCCGCTTTCGCACACCGCGGCTAACGGCGGCGTCTTGTACTCCTTGTTGCAGCATAGGTGCTCCTCCTCAACGCAGACAGGTGCGGCCAGCGCCATCTGCCCCAGCCGCACACTGCGCGAGCGCTTGATTACGCACGATTCTGGGCGATAATCGGCTCGATTGCCTGACCAACCTGATCGATCGCGTCCTTCACGCTGAGTTGCCCGGCGACGACCAGATCCCAGATTGGTGTCGCGGCCTGCACAACCAGCGGTGCCGTCGGCTGATCGAGAATGTCGTGGCTGGCGAAGCTATTGAGCGACTCCAGAATGATTTTCGCGCTGGGCGGCGCAAACTTGGATTTGAAGTAGGCGTCCCATGCCGATTTGCGCGCGGGCGATCCACGACCGGTGAAGCCCCACATGTAGCTTTCACCCGCTGGCGAGATGTACTCGTTCAGGTAGATCCAGGCTGCGTCGGCCTTCTGGCTGGTCTTGGCGATGCCGTAGCCGCTGCCGGCGCTGAAGGTGGCCTGCTTGACCGGCCCCTTTGGCCACTTGGCGACATCCCACTTGAACTTGGCGTTCTGGTTGATGCCGGGCGTTGCCCATGAGCCGTCGAGCTTCATGGCCACGCGGCCAACCTGGAAGGCATCGATGTTGGCCTGCGTGAACGTCTGCGACTCAGCCGGACTTGGAACGGCGTTCAGCTTGGAGCGCAACTCCATCCACCACTCCATTGCCTGTTCGCTTTCAGGCTTGTTCAGCAGGTATTGATCCTCTTTTGGTTCGGACAGGTACTGGCCGCCAAAGGGGAACAGGTACGATGGTGCCATAAGCGCGTCGCCGGGCGTCGGGGTTGCGCCGTAGCCGAAGACCTTGTCCTGCCCGTCGCCGCTGGTGAGCTTGGCAACCGCTTCCTTGAAGGTATCCATGGTCCAGCTGTCGTCGGGGTATTTCACGCCAGCTTTGTCGAAAATATCTTTGTTGTAATAGAGAATGCCCGGGCCTTCGTCATAGGGAATGACCCACAGTTTGCCGTCGCGCTTGTACGAGATCAGCGAAGGCGGGGTAAAGTCGTCGATATTGAAATCGGGCTGCTTGGCAATGTAGTCGTCGAGCGGAATGAGCGTGCCGCTCTTGATCAGATCCTGCGCCCACGAGAAGTGGATGTAGAACACGTCCGGCAGCGCGCCGCCGGCCGCCTGTGCCAGGTACTTCTGGCGGAAGTCGCCCCACGGCGTATTCTCAGCCTTGATGACGATGTTTGGGTGGCGCTCCATGAACAATTCGTCGAACTGCTTCTGGCGCTCAAAGAACGTGGCGTCCCATGCGTGCGCGACACTCAGCTCAACCTTCGATGTCGGCTCAGGAACGACCGTCTTGGGCCATGGGCCGTCCGCGCCTTGCGCTTTGTCGTAAAGATTGGTGAAGCCGGATGCAGGTGCCGTGGTGGCCTGTTCAGCCGCGCCGCTGGCCGGGGCGCTCGTCGCGGCGGCTTGCCCGCCGCCGGTATTTGTATTGGTGCTGGCGGATGCATTGCTGGAATTGGTAGCGGAGCCGGAATTGGTGGCCGCGCCACCGCTCTGGCTGGGTGCCTGAGCAGCCTCACCACATGCCGCCAGGAGCGCGCCGAGGCTGGTGGCGCTTAACCCAAGCTTGAGACCAACGGAAAGGAACTGACGCCGCGTGTACCCGCGCCGCAGCAGTTCGCGTGCAAGCTCCTCCTCGTGCGAATGTGCCATGATCGTGTCCTCCTGTAGGCCGGACTCGTGCCGGCGATAGAGCATCTACCCTGATGTCCGAGAGCACATAATCGAGCGGTGACACCTCCTTGTATCGAAACGTATTGTAGCAAACAACTGGCGTTGATCGGCCTGATACGAAGTGCGCTATCCGTACGGCAAAACTCTGGCGGCATGGTGATGAAGCACAACCAGATCAGCGCCGAGAGAACGTATCACACAAGTACACGAGAAGTATAGACAGGATGTTTGGTAATGTTATGCGTAACATCACTATAGCATGAGAATCTAAAAGTTGTCAAGACGTGAAAATACCCTAGTTGACATGCGCGCTTGTAATGGTGTATTCTATACATGTTCTCATTTGTGAACCGTTATAACGTAGTGATAACCGTAACATTATGGCACGTGAACCAACTGCGGTAACAATCCAGGATGTAGCAGCGCATGCTGGCGTGTCGGCCATGACCGTTTCGCGCGTGATCAACCAGCCAGCCCGGGTTGCGGCACGGACGCGCGCGCGGGTCGAGCAATCCATCCGTGAACTTGGGTTTGTGCCAAACGCGCTTGCGCAGAGTTTGCTGCGTGGTCGCACGCATACGCTGGCGCTGCTCGTCAGCGATATCAGCAATCCCTTTTTTACGCAGGTTGCACGCGGTGTCGAGGATGTGGCCCAGCGCAATGGCTACACCGTTATTTTTGGCAACAGCGATGAGTCGGTGGAGAAGGAGCGCCAGTATATTCAGGCGCTGCTCGGGCGGCGCATCGACGGGTTGCTGATCACCACGTCCAGCCACTCCTCGCACGCCATGCTCGACCTGCTTGCCAGACATGAAAAGCCCTTTGTCCTGATCGACCGCAGTATTGACGGCGTGCAGGCCGACAGCGTCGTGGGCGACAGTATCGGCGGCGCGCGCACGCTGACGAACCATCTGCTTACGTTGGGACACCGCCGGATCGCCATTATTCATGGCCCTGCGGCGGTGCCAACCGCTATCGACCGGCGGCGCGGGTATGAAGAAGCCCTTCGCGCGCACGGTATTGCGCCCGACCCAACACTCATCGTTGAAGGCAACTTCAAGCGCGACGGCGGCTATCGCGCGGCCCAGCAGCTGCTGGCGTTGCCGCCCGAACAGCGGCCCACGGCGGTGTTCGCCGACAATAATTTTCATGCCATCGGATTGATCGAGGCATTGCGCGAGGCACAGTTGCGCGTGCCGGAAGACATGGCGGTGGTGTGCTTCGACGATATCGAACTGGCGTCGGCGTTGCACCCGTTTCTGACCGTTGTGGCGCAACCCGCGCGCACGTTCGGCACGATTGCGATGCAGTTTTTGCTGGAACGCCTGGATGGCACGGAATCGCCGCCGCCGCGCAAGGTTGTGCTGCCGCCGGAGTTCATTGTGCGCGAGTCGTGCGGCGCGCACCTTGCGGCGCGCATTGGCGCGACAAACGGGCGATATTCGTAGATGCAGTACAGGCGATGCGGCGGCTACGCGCGTTGAAGCCGTTTAGAGCAATGAATGGAGCGATGGCGCTATGCTCAAAACTGGAATCCTCAATCCGTCCATCAATTCGCTCATCAGCCGGGTTCGCCATACCAATATGCTGGTTATCGCCGACCGTGGGTTCCCCTACTGGCCCATGATCGAAACCATCGATCTCGCGCTGGTCGACGATATCCCCACCGTGCTCCAGGTCTTTGACGCCATTCGATCCAATTTTGTCATTGGTGAAATTATCATGGCGCGCGAGTTTCCGGAGCATAATACCGCAAGCGTGCGCGACCGATTTGCTACATCGATTGCAGACATTCCGATTACCTACGAATTGCACGACGATCTCAAACGCCGCGTTCCGTCCGCCATCGGCCTGATTCGCACCGGCGATACCATTCAGTACGCTAACATGATCCTGGTTTCCGCCTGATTGTATTCAGCACATGCGTTGAGCATGTGCGGCAGCAAAAGGAGAGTTCCTGTGATACCACAACCGGCACCAACCACCGGCGACACCAGTTGGTTCACGCATGATCGTTTCGGCATGTTCATCCACTGGGGCCTGTACGCCCTTCCGGCGCGCCACGAGTGGATCAAAAATCGTGAGAAAATCGGCGACGACCATTACGATCTGTATTTCAAGCACTTCGATCCCGACCTGTACGATCCCACTGCCTGGGCCAAGATGGCGAAAGCGGCGGGCATGAAGTACGCGGTGCTGACAAGCAAGCACCATGAAGGCTTCTGTCTGTGGGATTCGGCGCTCACCGATTACAAGGCCACCAACACGCCGGCAGGCCGCGATCTCGTGCGCGCATTTGTGGACGCATTCCGCGCCGAGGGCTTGCGGATCGGCTTTTATCATTCGCTGATCGACTGGCATCATCCCGAATTCCCGGTCGACGGCCTCCACTCACAACGCGACGACGAGGAGTTCAAAGCCGCGCACAAGGACCGCGACATCAAAAAATACGCCGAGTACCTTCATGGGCAGACGCGCGAGTTGCTGACCAACTACGGACCAATCGATATCATCTGGTTCGATTTCTCGTACCCCAATCGTATCTGGGGCGGCAAAGGCCGCGACGACTGGCAATCGGAAAAGTTGCTCACCATGGTGCGCGAACTGGCACCGAACATCATCATCAACGACCGGCTCGACCTGCCCGGCGCGGCTGACATCAAAACGCCCGAACAGTATCAGCCGCGCGAATGGATGACGGCGGATGGCAAGCCAGTGGTGTGGGAAGCCTGCCAGACGCTGAACGGCAGCTGGGGCTACGACCGCGACAACCTCGACTGGAAATCGCCGGAGCTGCTCATTCGCATGCTGGTCGATTCGGTCTCGAAAGGCGGCAACCTGCTGCTGAACGTCGGGCCGAACGGGCGCGGCGAGTTCGAGCCACGGGCGCAGGAAACGCTGGCCGCGCTCGGCGAGTGGACGCGGCTGCATGGCCGCTCAATTTATGGCTGCACGGCCAGCGAGTACACGCCGCCGCCCGATTGCCGCTTCACGCAGAACGGCAACCGGCTGTATCTGCACATTTTCGCGTGGCCGTTCCGCCACATTCACCTCGACGGCTTTGCCGACAAGGTTGAGTACGCGCAGTTGCTCAACGATGCATCCGAGGTGAAAATGATCACCAACGACCCGCACCAGACCGCGCAAAACACGACCATGAGCGGCACAGCAGGCACCCTGACGCTGGAGTTGCCGATTCAGAAGCCGAACGTCGCGGTGCCGGTGGTTGAGTTATTCTTGAAGCAATAGCTTTCTGCATGCCGAGGACGCGCTTATGTAAACGCGTCCTCGGCTATTTCAACCCTGCACTCCCCCAGCCAGACTCCCCTGGATTCAGCAGCATGTATCTTCGATCAGGCGCTGTAACGTAGTGGTCGCCAAGTGTGTGCTATACTCTTTCGCACTGCACAACGCCGTGCTGATACGAGCCTCATCCAGCACCGCCTGCTGTGTGCGCAAACGCTCTGCATCATCTTCATCAATCTCATTTTCGCACTGTTGTTACTGGTATAACTGCGTTTGGTATATTTTTTAAGACCAGGATACGTATGGCACAGTCCTCGACACCTATGGCGCTTCCACGCACGCGCGACATACCGCGCTTCTGGCTGCTGGCGCTGAGCTACGTGCTGGTGGCGCTCGTCGCGGCGCTGCCACGCCTGCTCGATCTGGGCGTTTTTGCCACGGTGGATGAAATAACCTTTTGGATG
Organism: Roseiflexaceae bacterium; assembly: GCA_035765855.1. Taxonomy (GTDB): domain Bacteria; phylum Chloroflexota; class Chloroflexia; order Chloroflexales; family Roseiflexaceae; genus DASTWM01. The sequence continues at coordinate 5,868 of DASTWM010000410.1, read as the reverse complement.
CATCGCTCGAACGCGTTTATGGATGCGCTGCGAACGGGCGACTTCGGCGCGACGGCGATTGCGCCCCATCCGGGCGTCACGACCATGTGGTTGGGCGGCATCGGCCAGATCGTCTACGACACGCTTCTTCAGCATGGCATCGTAACCGATACATCGTTCCAGGCCTATCTCGCATGGCAGCAGTTACCGGTCGCGCTTGCCAACACCATTGGCGTGATCGTCGGCTATGCGCTGCTGCGCCGCCTGTTCGCTCCGACGCTCGCGCTGCTGGCCGCGCTGCTGTGGGCCGCCGATCCGTTTGTGATCGGCTTCAGCCGTGTGCTGCACGTCGATATGCTGTCGGGCACATTCATGACCTTGAGCTTGCTCGCGGCGTGTGTGTACTGGAACCATGACCAACGAACACGGTGGTTGATGTATTCAGGCGTATGTGGCGGACTTGCTCTGCTCAGCAAAATACCGAGCGTCGTGCTCCTGCCGGTGATTGCCATGATTGCGCTGCTGGCCGCGTGGCGGCCTGTCGCGCCGACTGATGGCGAAGTAACCACTGTGGCCGGTTCGGCGCGCGCGAACTGGCGCACGGCTGTACGTTCCAGCATCCGCCCGCTGGCAATCTGGGGCATACTATTCGTCGTCACCATCCTGATTCTCTGGCCCGCGACATGGGCCGCGCCATTGAGTGTGTACGATCAGTTGCGCTTTGGTTTTGTCAGCGAAGGCGGGCAGGCGCATGAGCAGGGCAACTTTTTTCTTGGGCAGGCCATGGATGCGCCCGGACCGTTCTTCTATCCCGTAGCATTAGCGTTGCGCGCGACGCCATGGACACTCCTGGGCATGTTGTTGCTGCCGTTCGTATACTGGCTGTGGCCGCGCATGCTGCGCCGCGATATTGCGATTATTGCCGGATTTGTGCTGGTGCTCACCGTGGCGCTGAGCATCTCGCCCAAGAAATTCAACCGTTACCTGGTTCCCGCCTTTCCGAGCGTCGATATCATTGCTGCCGCCGGGCTGCTGGGGCTTGGACAGGGCGCGCAACTCCTCGTTAAAAACCAGCGGGCGCAACGGGCCATGTCAACTGGCGTTTTTACCACGGTTACGCTTGCGGCGGCGGTAAATGCAGCTTTCTGGCATCCGTACGGCATGGCCGCGTTTAATCAGGCGCTTGGGGGCGCACTCGCAGGCGCGAACACATTTTTGATCGGCTGGGGCGAAGGGCTGGAACTGACTGCCGACTGGCTGAATCAGCAGCCGGACATTACCGGCGTCACGGTGGCGACCACGCTGGTCGATCCGCTCCAACGCTATCTGCGGCCCGGCGCGCAGTCGTACACGCTTGGCGAAACACGACCATTTGATCCGCACACCGGCTATGTGGTGGTGTACGTCCGCAGCGTGCAGGATGGCGCGGCCCGTCCGCCGTTCGATCAATTTTACGGCAAAGTTCCGCCGCTGCATGTCGTCATGGTGCATGGCGTGCCGTACGCATGGATTTACCAAATGCCTCCCGCCGTTGGCATGAAGCGCGAAGCACAGTTTGGCTCCGCACTGGAACTGCGCGGCTTCGACGGCAGCGTGCAGGCGAAGCCCGGCAGCGCAATCCAGTTGAAGCTCGATTGGGCAGTTCACAGCGTGCCGCAGCAACAGCTTATGATCTTTGCGCATGTCCTCGACCGCGATTCCAAGGTGCGCGCGCAGGTCGACCTTCCACTTTCTACAGCTGACTGGCGGGCGAATGGTTTTGCTGCGACGAATGTGCAGGTGCCGCTACCGGCTGATCTTGCTGGAGGCACATACCAGCTTGTAATCGGTGTGTATGACGCGGCAACGGGCCAGCGTCTGCCGTTGACAACGGCGAGCGCGACAGATCGCGCGCAGGACGGCCCCGACGCTTTGAACCTGACCGAAATCCATGTAGCTAACCGCTGAGATTGTAGTTGTGCCATGACTCCTGAACGCTACAGGCTGATTGACTTGCCAGTCAAGCCGATGTATATTCTTACCTGACTGGTCAATCAAGAAGGTGTACTACCTACCATGGATCAACATGAAGATACGTCAAACGGCGAACGACGACAGCAGATTCTCGACGCAGCCTTGAAAGTGTTCAGCACCAAGGGCTTTGATAAGGCAACCAACAAAGATATTGCCAAAGAGGCCGGCGGCATCTCGCCGGGATTGATCTACTGGTATTTCAAGGACAAAGAAGATTTACTGCTCTCTATTGTCCGCGAGCGGGCGACGATTCTGGAACTGGCGGAGCATCCCGAGCAGTTGCTTGATTTGCCGCCGCGCGAAGGCTTTACGCTGATTGCACGCTCGTACCTCGATATCTTCAAGACACCTGGTACGGCAGCTTTTTTTCGCATGATGTTTGGGACATTCGTGCGGTTTCCTCAGATCGGCGAGCTGTTCTACCGAATGGTCGCCGGCCGGTTGTTCGACGTTATCAATCGTTACCTTCAGCTTAACATCGAGCGCGGGCTGTTCCGCCCGCATGACACGACTATTGCAACGCGCTCATTCATCGGCATGATCATCATACAAGTGATGGCGCGCGAGCTGCTGCACCAGCAGGAGGCGCTGGCAACATCCGACGAGCAGCTTGTCGAATCGGTGGTGGAGATTTTCGTCCGTGGTCTCGAAACAAGCAATTAAGCATCATGCACCCCTGAATCTGGCTGACTGGCTGGCGATGCCGTCGCGAAGCCTGCCAATCATGCGGAAAGAATTCATTCGTATCTTCTCTGCCGCGTTTCCGCGCTGATGTGTACGGTCTCAGCCATGGCGAACGATCCGCGCGCATCGTCGAGTTGTTGGCATACGTGAGGTTGCTCCTCATGGTACATGGCTCCATGCTACCGTAGATAGTGCCGTGCAATTTATTCCCTGGACCGAAACAGCACTTCGCAATGACGGCGCAGGCGAGGTGCGCCTCGAACAGATCGAGCCATCATCTGAGGCTGCATTCGTAGCGCCAGGTGTTAATCATGGGTGCGCCCATTTACCTTCATGATGCCCAATGTAGCTTGTCAAGCCAGTATTTGACAAACAAACAATGCCATGCTATAGTACGCGACGTCGCGTGAAGAACACTTTTGTTATCAACAAACGAGCGACATATCGACAGTATCACAAAAGTCATTTGACAAACTCTCTTGTTTGTAGTAGACTAACGTGGTCGTTGATAAACTGTCTCACTCCTCATTACTGTGGATGTAGACACAACAACTGAAAGTTCAGGCGCGGCGGTGCCAGGTGGGCCAATCACCTACCTGGGTTTTTTATCGCCATCGCTGCCTGGGCCGCCGATTTGACTTCTGGCCAGGTTGGTGCTATACTGCCTTTGGTCGTCGTCAATGGCGAACCCGTCTCGCTCCGTGGGAGCAGACGGTGACAAGTTGAGGGTCTGGTCGCCCGCACGGCGTCCCGGTCGGTTCGTCCGAACCGCCTGGGTTTTTTATCGCCTGCGGTGGTCCATTCCCCGCTGTACCTTCACAACTGAATCGTAGTGACATCCATATCCAGGGTGACCGCGTCGGATGGAAGGGCTGCTTCGGCAGTCCGCTCTGTCCACATAATGAAGAGTTTGATCCTGGCTCAGGACGAACGCTGGCGGCGTGCTTAATGCATGCAAGTCGCACGGGCGGTCTTCGGACCGTCAGTGGCGCACGGCTGAGTAACACGTGGGGATGTACCGCGCCGTGGGGGACAACAGCGGGAAACCGCTGCTAATCCCGCATCCGCTCCCCTTCACCGGGGAGGAAAGCCGCAAGGCGCGGCGCGCGCACCCTGCGGCCCATCAGGTCGTTGGTGAGGTAATGGCTCACCAAGCCGGTGACGGGTAGCTGGTCTGTGAGGACGACCAGCCAGACTGGGACTGAGACACGGCCCAGACTCCTACGGGAGGCAGCAGCAAGGAATTTTCGGCAATGGGCGCAAGCCTGACCGAGCAACGCCGCGTGCGGGATGACGGCCTTCGGGTTGTAAACCGCTTTTGGGGGAGATGATTCGGACAGTATCCCCCGAATAAGCCTCGGCTAACTCTGTGCCAGCAGCCGCGGTAAGACAGAGGAGGCAAGCGTTGTCCGGATTAACTGGGCGTAAAGCGTCCGCAGGTGGCACGGTCAGTGGGGTGTGAAAGCCGGTGGCTTAACCGCCGGAGGCCATCCCAAACTGCCGCGCTGGAGTCGGGCAGAGGGTGCCGGAATTGCCGGTGTAGTGGTGAAATGCGTAGAGATCGGCAGGAAGACCAAGGGGGAAGCCAGGCACCTGGGCCCGTACTGACACTCATGGACGACCGCGTGGGGAGCGAACCGGATTAGATACCCGGGTAGTCCACGCCGTAAACGATGTACGCTCGGCGTTTGGTGGTGCATCCGCACCGCTGGGCGCCTCAGCTAACGCATAAGCGTACCGCCTGGGAACTACGAGCGCAAGCTTAAAACTCAAAGGAATTGACGGGGGCCCGCACAAGCAGCGGAGCGTGTGGTTTAATTCGACGCAACACGCAGCACCTCACCCAGATTTGACATGCGCGTGCAAGCCCGTGAAAGCGGGTCGCCTGCGAGGGTCGCGCACAGATGCTGCATGGCTGTCGTCAGCTCGTGTCGTGAGATGTTGGGTTAAGTCCCGCAACGAGCGCAACCCCTGCGGCCAGTTACTCGTGTCTGGCCGGACTGCCCATTTGGGAGGAAGGCGGGGATGACGTCAAGTCCGCATGGCTCTTACATCTGGGGCTACACACACGCTACAATGGACCGGACAGTGCGCTGCCACATCGCAAGATGGCGCAAATCGCCAAACCGGTCCCCAGTGCAGATCGGGGGCTGCAACTCGCCCCCGTGAAGGCGGAGTTGCTAGTAACCGCGTATCAGCGATGGCGCGGTGAATACGTACCCGGGCCTTGTACACACCGCCCGTCACGTCATGGGAGTGGGCAACGCTTGAAGTCCGTGGGCTAACCTCCTTCGGGAGGAGGCAGCGGCCGAGGGCGGGGTTCGCGACTGGGACGAAGTCGTAACAAGGTAGCCGTACCGGAAGGTGCGGCTGGATCACCTCCTTTCTAGGGAGTTGGCGGACTCACCGCCACCATCCCGGCCTATGGGGTCGCCCGTGGAATGGCGGTCACTACGATTCAGGGGTGAAGGACCCTGGCCTGGACCGCGTGTCCAAGGCAGTGTACCTTTCCAAGTGCAGAGTAGACAAGCAGACAGACTAGCAGCAATCCGCTGCCGGACGGCCCATGAGTAGAGACTCACCGGGCGGTCCGCGCAGCCGCCCCGCCGCCTGGTGCGGCTGGGTCAGGGAAGACAAGATGAGCCAACGGTGGATGCCTCGGCGCGTCGTGCCGACGAAGGACGTGGCATCGCTGCGATAAGGGTGGGGGAGGCGCGAGCATCCGATGATCCCACCATCTCCGAATGGGGCAACCCAACCAGCTGCGGCTGGTTACCGTCCATTGGACGGAGGGCACCTGGGGAACTGAAACATCTCAGTACCCGGAGGAACAAGAATCACTCCCGTAGTAGTGGCGAGCGAACCGGGAGCCTGCCTAAACTCATGCCGTGTCAAGCAGACCGGCGTTGCGGCATGAGGGTTGAAAGTCACCAGATCCTGTGGCGGTCTTCCACAGGCATGCGCGAGCACTATTAACCGAAGCGTATTGGAACATCGCACCAGAGCGGGTGAGAGTCCCGTAGGTCGTTGTAGTGTTTCGCCATGGCTGGTTGAACTTAAGTAGCACCCCACACGTGCAACGGGGTGTGAAGCGGGGCCGCCCACGGCCCAAGGCGCCATACACGACGTGACCGATAGCGCACAGTACCGTGAGGGAACGGTGAAAAGTACCCCGGCGAGGGGAGTGAAACA
>DASTWM010000409.1:0-7922 GCA_035765855.1 Roseiflexaceae bacterium | reverse complement strand
CGTGTTCGACCGCATGACGCAACTGATTCGTGTGCGGCGCAACGAGCGCGCCTTCCACCCCAACGGCGCGCAACGCATTCTCATGGACAACGAGGCGCTGTTCACGATTGTCCGCGCCACGCCGGAGGGCGACGAGCAGGTGGTCTGCGTCCACAACGTATCGGGCGCGCCGCAGCCGTTCCGGCTGGCCGCTGCTGAGATTGGCGTGGCGGCAGACGCAACCTTCACCGATCTGTTGAGCGGCGAAACGTTCACCATGGATAATGACATCTTAGCGGTGGATGTGATGCCGTATCAGGCGCTGTGGCTGAAGGCACGGGCGTAGCGTATGTGAGCAGCGTTTTGCCACGAATGATTTGGTATGGTCATCGTGATAATGTACCACGTAGCGCCGCCCCTCGTGGGCGGCGTTGGGATGGCACAACGCGACACCCACAACGCGACACCCACAACGCGACACCCACAAGGGGTGTCGCTACAGAAATAACCCATGGATTACCAACCCGTACCGGCATCCGGTGAAGAAACGATAATGATTTGGTATGGTCATCATGATAATGTATACCACGTAGCGCCGCCCCTCGTGGGCGGCGTTCTGACGGCACAAGGCGGCACCCAAGCGACACCCAAGGCGACACCCACAAGGGGTGCCGCTACAGGAATATTTCATTGTTTTCAAAATACCGACAACATTCGCTACGATTGCAGAATTATGACTATGCCGCTCCTGGCGCATATTTCATCACGATCTGCGTGCAGTATCGCTTACACCTCTTCGGCAATGTACATGGCGGCGAGATGATATTAAATGCGGCAGGAAAAATGATTGAGAACGAGTGGAAACAGCTTCCACAGCGCTTTGTCCATGTTCAACTTGACGATTTTATCATCATGCCCGATCACTTCCATGCCGTTGTATGGCTAACACCGACCGCTGAGAGTCAATCGGTTCGTAGCGCTTCGAGGCGAGGTACAACTGCATCAAACGCGCTAGGAGATATTGTCGGTGCATTCAAATCAATTACTACTCATCGCTACATTCGTGGCGTGAGAGCAAATCAGTGGACAGCATTTCATGGCCGTTTGTGGCAAAATGATTATTGGGAACACATCATCCGCAATCAGAACGACCTCGATAACGTGCGTGCTTATATTCAGACAAACCCGCTGCGCTGGCAGCAACACGGACTCACATAAGCAAGTCCTCGTTTGTCGCGCCTCTTTTCATCGGTTACAATACTCTGACTTGAATTCATACATAACAAACGGCGAGAACAGTGAGCGGAATTATTGACGCTGTGCGCGGCATGCGCGACGTGCTGCCCGGCGACCTCGATATACAGGCGCGCGTCGCGGCGCAGCTCGACGGTGTGCTGGCGAGCCACGGCTATCAGCCGATCGACCTGCCGATCGTCGAGCGGCGCGATCTGTACCTGCGCAAGCTCGGCGAGGAGCTTGTCGGCAAAGTCTACGAGTTTTCCCTTAATGGGCGCGACCTGGCGCTGCGTCCGGAGTGGACGGCTTCGGTGCTGCGGGCCTATACCGCGCACATGCAGGGTCAGCCGTTGCCGCTGCGGCTGCGCTACAATGGCCCGGTGTTTCGCAACGAGCGCCCGCAGCGCGCCACCTACCGCCAGTTCACGCAGGTTGGCGTGGAACTGATCGGCGGCCCCGCGCCGCGCGCCGACGCCGAGTGCATGGCGCTGGCATGCGCCGGGCTTGATGCGGTCGGCGTGCCATCCTACAGCGTGCGCGTCGGTCACATCGGCCTGATCCGCAGCGTGCTGGGCGGGCTAGGGCTGGCCGAACGCACGCAGGGGCTGCTGGTGTGGAGCCTTGAACGCCTGCGGGCGCAGGGCGTTGGCGCAATCCGGGCGCAGCTTGAGCATGAAGTCGAGGAACCATCGTTCGACCCGGCGCTGCTCCAGGGTGTGGACGACGCGCAAGCCGAGGCGCTGCTGCTGCGTTCGCTGGCCGAAATCGGCGTGAATTTGCGCTTTGGCACGCGCTCGCCGGAGGCGATTGTCGGGCGGTTGGTGCGCAAGCTGCGGCGCGATGAGAACCATGAAAAAACCGAGCATGCGCTTGCGCTGCTGGAGCAACTCAGCCAGTTGCAGGGGCCGCCCGCCGAAGCGTTGCCGCGCGCCGAACGGCTGCTCAGTGACTTCGGCCTGCCAACCACCGAACTCGACGGCATGCGCGCTGTGCTGGATCTGGCCGATGCGCATGGCGTCGCCAGCGAGCGGCTTCTGGTGGACTTTGGCCTGGGTCGCGGGCTGCACTACTATACCGGCGCAATCTGGGAAATCTACACCGACGATGGGCTGCAACTGTGCGGCGGCGGGCGCTACGACGACCTTGTGGCGGCACGGGGCGGGCGGCAGCCAATTCCGGCGGTCGGCTTCGCCTACGGGCTGGAACGTGTGGTGCAGGCGGCGCAGCAACCTTGTGAACAGCATGCCGCCGAAGTGTTGGTCGTTGCAACAGAAGATACAAGTTATCCCTATGCGCTTCAGGTAGCTCAAGTATTACGTAAACATGGCTACATCGCTACCGTGGATGTGCGGAACCGCAGCATCGCCAGCAACCTGCGCGACGCCGCCCGGCGTGACGTGGCATGCGCGATTGTCGGCCCAGTCGAGCAGGCGGAAGCCAGCATGCTGTGGCGCGAACCCGGCGCGCGCGAGGAGCGGCGGGTGCGACTAGAAGACGTGACAAGATGACACGGTGACAAGATGATATTCACCAATTTGAAATGTACAATGTACAATGACTGAATCGTTCACATGGGGCCGCTACGCCGAACTGCGCCCCAACCAACTCGAAGCGATTGTTGCGCAGACGCCGATTGCCTATCTTCCATGGGGCGCGCTGGAGTGGCACGGCCCGCACCTGCCGTTCGGATTGGATGGCTTCACCGCCGAGGCGCTATGCGAGCGAGCGGTACAACGCACCGGCGGCGTGCTGCTGCCGACGACATGGTGGCCGATCACGGCGCTGCCGCACCGCTTCTCGCTCTCGATTCAGAGCGAGGTTGTGCAGGCGCTGCTGGACGGCATTTTTGCCGAGCTTGCCCGCGCCGGCTTCCGCGTCGTCGTGCTGATCAGCGGGCATTACGCGCAGGGCCACGAACTGGTGCTGATGGACGCCGCCGAGCACGCCATGGTCGAACACGGTCTGCTGGCGCTGGCTGTGCCTCCGCTCGCGCTGGTTGACGACGAAATGCTGGACCATGCCGCCCATTGGGAAACGGCGCTGCTGCTTGCGTTGCGCCCGCGCCTCGTGGACCTCGACGCGCTGGGCGAGGAGGTGCTGCACCCGTCATGGGCGGCGGTGCTTGGCCGCGACCCGCGCGCCGCCACCGCTCAGCAGGGCGAGTCGGCGCTGGCGCTGGCCACCGAGCGCATCGCCTGCAGCGTCCAGGCGCTGCTCGACAACGGCAGCGCCGCGAGCCTCCATGAACTGTACAGCCGCCGCCGGGCTGGCTACCAGGCGTATGTTAAAAAATATTTCCGTGGCTCATGGGAAGAAGCCATTCAGAATTGGTGGAAAGATAGAACCAGTCAACAGTAGGCAGTTAGCAGTCGCCAGTGTGTAGTATAGAGATGAACTACATACTGCTGACTGTTGACTGCTGACTACTCATAACTATGAAACTTCGACTTGCTATTCCCTCTAAAGGGAGTTTATACGACGGCACGCTGACCTTTCTTGAAGGCTGTGGCCTGAAGATCTCGCGCCCGAACCCGCGCCGCTACACGGCTGGCATTCGCGCGCTGCCGAACGCAGAGGTGCTGCTGCACCGCCCGCCCGACATTGTGGAGAAAGTCGCCGAGGGCGAGATGGACATCGGCATTACCGGGCTGGACATTGTGGAAGAGCTGCGCGGCGACCGCGACGACCTGCTGGTGATCTATGACGATCTCGGCTTCGGGCGCTGCGAATTGGTGGCCGCCGTGCCGGAAACGTGGATCGATGTCAGTTCATGGCACGACCTGGCCGACCTGGCGGTCGAGTTGCATGCGCAGGGCCGCCCGCTACGGATTGCCACGAAATACCACGCGCTGGTGCGCCAGTTCTGTTACGCGAACGGCATCAACTATTTCCAGCTTGTCGATTCGCGTGGCGCGACCGAGGCCGCGCCGGGATTGGGCTATGCCGACATGGTGGCCGACATCACCGAGACCGGCAGCACACTCCGCGATAACCAACTCAAGATTGTCGGCGGGCCAATGCTGCGTTCGCAGGCCTGCCTGATCACAAATCGCACGACTCTGCATGGCAACGCCGAGCGGCTCGCATCAGTCAAAACGCTGCTCGAACTGATCGAGGCGCGGCGACGTTCGCGCCAGTTCGTGCAGATCGTCGCCAATGTGCCGGGCGCGTCGATTGAAGATATCGGGCAGCGTATCGCCCGGCGGCCTGAACTGGCAGGCATGCAAGGCCCGGCAATCGCGCCAGTGTGGAGCAGCCAGCCGAACGAGCACACATGGTACACCGTGACGATTGTGGTGCCGCAGGAGCGCATGCTCGCGCTGGTCGAGCACCTGCGTAGCCTCGGCGGCGGCGGCATGGCGGTGTTCCCGGCGCAGTACGTCTTCGAGGCGACCAGCACAGCCTATGAGCGGCTTCTGGCAGAGCTGACATGACGAACCGCCGATGAATGCCCATGAACGCCGATTTCTTTCGTAGCGCGGGTTGGCAACCCGCGCCACATGTGGGCGTATCGGCAGCGCGCCGTCAGTATCTGCGTAAGCTGAGATAGTAAATAATTTTCCATCGGCGTGTATCTGTATTCATCGGCGGTTCCAATTTCAGAAAAGGCACTGGTATGGTGGCGTGTGATACAATGCACAAACAACATCGGTGAACATGTGCGCTCTGTTCCCTCTGTGTTTTCTGTGGCTTAAAGGAAAGAACCGTGACCATCCCGATTTTCGACGACATCGACCATGCCCGCCGCACGATCCTGCGCCGCGTGCCGCTCGATGAGGTCAAGGTACCTGCATCGGTGCTCGACGCCAACCAGCGTATCTTCGGTGAGCGCATTGCGCCCGCTGAGGCGGTGAACCGGATCATCCGCGATGTGCGCGAGCATGGCGACGCCGCGCTGCGCGACTGGACGGCGCAGCTGGATGGCGTGCAGCTTGCGTCGTTCGAGGTGCCGCGCGAGCGGATCATGCAGGCAGCGGCCAACCTCGATCCAGCCCTGCTCGATGCACTGCGGCTGGCGGCGGGCGAGATCGAGCGCTTTCACCGGCGGCAGGCGCGCAACACATGGGTCGATTTCGGCGTCGAAGGAGCCATGGGGCAGATTGTCATGCCGCTCCAGCGCGTCGGGTTGTACGCGCCGGGCGGCAGCGCGCCACTGCCCTCATCGCTGCTCATGGCCGCGATCCCGGCGCGCGTCGCGGGCGTCGAGGAGATCATCGTATGCTCGCCGCCGCAGCGCGACACCGGTGAGATCGCCGAGATCGTGCTGGCCGCCGCGCATGTCGCTGGTGTGGATCGCGTGTTTGCGCTTGGCGGCGCGCAGGCCATCGCGGCCATGGCCTACGGCACGGAAAGTGTGCCGCAGGTTGATAAAATCGCCGGGCCGGGCAATCTGTTTGTCGTGCTGGCAAAAAAGGCGGTCTACGGCGTGGTCGGCATCGAGGCGCTGCCGGGGCCAACTGAAACGCTGGTGATTGCCGACGAAAGCGCCAGCCCGCGCCTGGCCGCCGCCGATCTGCTGGCGCAGGCCGAGCATGTGCTGGCTTCCGCGATCATGGTCACGACCAGCCGAGCGGTTGCTGAAGCGACGCAGGCCGAAGTCGGGCGGCAGCTCGAAACATTGGAGCGCGCCGAAGCCGCCGCCGAGGCGGTCGAGCAGCGTGGCGGGATTGTCGTCGTGCCTGACCTGGCGATGGCGTTCGACCTGGCGAATCAGTACGGCCCGGAGCACCTGTGCCTGCTGGTCGCCGATCCATGGCAGCATGTCGGCAAGGTTCGCAACGCGGGCGGCATTTTCCTGGGCGAGCGCTCGTTCGAGGTGCTGGGCGATTATGTCGCCGGGCCGTCGCACATTATGCCGACCGGCGGCACCGCGCGCTACGCCTCGCCGGTCAACGTCGACGACTTTCGCAAAATCATTTCATTGGTCGGCCTGAACGAAGCCGCGCTTCAGCGGATCGGTCCGGCGGCCGTGCGGCTGGCCGAAGCCGAAGGACTGACCGCCCACGCGGCGGCGGTGCGCGCCCGGCTCGACGATAGTCCATAAACACGTCGAATCGTCTCATCAGCGGTTAACGACAACAACCCCATTGCCGAAACGGTCAATGGTATAATAGAAAACAAAATCATGCCCCAGAGGAGGCACATGGTATGGCATCGAATTTTCTTATCAACTTTATTTCTTTACTGTTTCAAGCTCTCTCTTTTGCAATTCTTGGGCGGGTGCTGCTCTCGTGGGTTGACCCTTCTGGCAACATGCGTATTTCGCAAATCCTGCGCGAGCTAACCGAGCCGATTCTCGCGCCCATCCGCAGCTTGATGCCGGGCATGGGTATGTTCGATTTTTCACCGATTATTGCCTACTTGCTGCTCCAGGTGCTGCGACGGCTGATTGTCGGAGCGATGGTCGGATCCCTTTAAGAAGATACATTCGGGCATAGGTACGAAAGGTTTTCATGGAACGCGATCTTTCTGCGACGACCCAGGTCAGGGAGCATAGTTCGGTCATCCGTTCGAGCCGCTTTCTGCTCCTAGTCGTCTTTTTGGCTGGTATCGGCACGCTTGGTATCGAAATGCTCGCCTCGCGCCTGCTCGCGCCGTATTTTGGCACCTCGCAGCCAATCTGGGCGGTCGTTATCGGCCTGACGCTGATTTACCTGACGATTGGCTACCGGATGGGCGGCTCGCTGGCCGACCGCCGACCGGATGAGGCGCTGCTTTATCGCATCATCAGTTGGGCCGGTCTGCTGACGGCCTTTATTCCGCTTATTTCCGATCCGATTCTACGATTTGCGCAGCAGGCGCTGTCGCACATCATGGTCGGCGGCTTCCTCGGCGCGCTGATCGGCGTGCTGATTCTGTTCGCCGCGCCAGTCATCCTGATGGCCATGGTCAGCCCGTTTGCCGTGCGGCTCCAGCTACGCCGGGCCGAAGCGGGCGTCGAACATGCCGGTTCGGTCGCCGGGTCACTCTCGGCGCTGTCGACCGTCGGATCAATCGTCGGCACATTCCTGACGGTGCTGTACCTGATTCCAGAAATTGGCGTGGCGCGAACGTTCTTTTTGTTCGCTGGATTTCTAGTGCTGATTGGCCTGATCGGGCTGCGCGACTGGCGCTACCTGTTGATGCTGCTGGCGGTGCTTGGCATCGCATGGCTCACGTTGACCATCAGCCCGAATATTAAGTCAGCCGATTGTCAGAACTGCACGCTGGTCCATGAAGAGGATTCGGCCTACAACTACATTCAGGTGGCGACGCGCGACGGCTTCACAGTTACGAACGAGCGCACCGAGACGGTGAACCTGATCTTGAACGAGGGTCAGGCCATCCACTCGATTTTCAACAAACGCTACGAAGCCAGCAAAAACCCGCTCGATCTGCTGACTGGCGGCGGCCCATGGGATTATTTTTCGGTCGCGCCCTATTTTTATCCCAACCGCGACCCTTCATCAGTTACGAGCCTGGCGATGCTCGGCTCGGCGACCGGCACGATGCCCAAGCAGTTCCTGGCGATCTATGGGCCAGACACGAAGATCGACGCGGTAGAAATCGATCCGCGCATTATTGCCGTTGGACGCGAATACTTCGACATGCAGGACAACGCCGTCAGCCAGGCGCACCCCAATTACACGGTGCACGCGCAGGATGCGCGCTATTGGCTGGAAACAACGAATCAAAAATATGATGTAATCGGCATGGACGCCTACCAC
>DASTWM010000408.1:0-25105 GCA_035765855.1 Roseiflexaceae bacterium | reverse complement strand
CCAAGCCCAGGCTCGTGCAGATCGGTCCACATGTCGTCGCGAATGATCAGCTTGCTTTCGGCGGGAACGTGCTGCTTGATCCACACGAGCGCATCGCGCGCCGCCTGGTCGGGATGCTTCTGATAAAGCGGCATGAGCGTGCCGGACGCCAGATAGCCGGTGCTCAGCGCAGCGACCATCAAGACTGCGAGCGTGCCAGCCATCCAGTTGGATACATGATCGAACAGCATGGCGACCAGCACGCCCAGATTGAGGCACAGGAACGGAATCGCAAGCAGCACGTAGAAGTCGAACACCACGCCGCCGCGCGCCAGGTAGAACAGCGGCAGCGCGCCAAGCAGGCCCGTCACCAGCGCGCGCCGATTGCGCACGCCGCGCACGAGATTCACGAGTGTGGCCGCCGCGCCACCGGCGAACAATAGCATGTCGCGCGGCAGCCATTCGGCGCGGACAAGCTGCCAGAACTGGTTGTTGAGATTGAACATGCCGCCGCCACTGCGCGTGGCCTGCCACAGCATGGCGTCGATCAGTGAAACGTTCGTGTTCGTGGCGCTGACCACCAGGAAGGTACCCGATTGACCAGCTGGCACCAGTTCCAGCCCGGCCGGCAATAGCTCGCCCTTCAGCATGGCGTACAGCGGATACCAACTCACCACCACCAGCATGGGGATGAGCCAGCCGCCAATCGCGAAGCGGCCCTGATGTTCCCAGCGCTGCTGCACCACAATCACGAGCAGCGCGGGCAGCAGAAAGAACGCTGTCTCCTTCGTCAGCAGCGCCAGCCCGAAGCAGGCTCCGCTCAGCACGACCCGGCTCAACCGCCCCCAACCGTCGAGCAGCAAATCCAGGCTGAGCAGCACCCAGAACAGCATGATGTTGTCGAGCAGCACCATGCGTTGGAAGAACACGGCCAGCGGCGACAGCGAAAAGAGCAGCGTGGCGAGCGCCGCCGCCCATATGCCGCAGCCGAGCTTGCGCGCGATGTGATACAGCAGCGGCGTCATGGCCAGGTGCAGCAGCAGCATCAGCACGCGCCCGCCGTCAATCGCGCCGCCGAAGGCATGCGGGCCGCCGCTGATCCACATCCAGAACGCGAGCAAGATCCAGCCGCCCGGCGCGTGATCGTAGAAGTAGGTGTAGGGCGCGAGTTGTCCCTCGCGGAGCAGCGCCCACGCCTGCGAGATATAGATGCCTTCGTCGTCCTTGTAGCTGAACGACGGATAGTGGAACATGTTGAGCCCATGGGCGAGCAGCGCGACCGCGACCAGCGCGAGCACCATGAGCAGATCGCCGTTGAGCACGCGCGCCCACGCGCCAGCCCGCGCCTGAATCGCCGCGCCCCAGCTTGTATGTAACCGTCCCGTCATGGGGTAGAGACGATGCGCTGCATCGTCTGTTCTTAAGTTAGACATGTGCGACATCCTCCTTGTCGAATGCTGTACCGGAGTGCGGCAGCGCCGGAACGGTTGAGACGGTCGGCCCGACCGTCTGTACTGCGCGATGCGCGCCGATGTGCGCGGTCTTTTCCCAGGTGTTCACGCCGCGCCCCTGCCGCCACACCGCCCGCAACGCGGCGTAGCCCAGCATCCATTGATATGGCAGATAGGCGATCATTATCAGCCATGGCGAGCGCCACGAGGGCCGTAGCCCGTGGACATGCGTGAATTCATAAAGGCCCGCCAGGCTGATCACAAAGCTGATCAGCAGCACGTACAGTGGCAGCGTGCTGATCATCGCCACCAGCACTGGCATCTTAATCGCAACAATCATCCATAGGCTGATCGGCACGTACAGCGTTGTGAGCGCCTGGAACAGCGGAAAAGACAGCGTGTAGAACGCCAGCAATCGCTGCTGCCATGTTGGCAACTGTCGCCATGTGCCTTTGCCGAGCACCTGCAAGAAGCCCTGATTCCAGCGGGTGCGCTGCTTGATAAATTGCTCGACGGAGGGCGGCGTCTCCTCGCGCGTGACATAGCTGTCGTCGTAAAGCACGCGGATCGGCACGCGCGCCGCGCTCAACTGAATGCCGATGTCGGCATCTTCGGTCAGGCAATACTGGTCCCAGCCGTTCATGCGCTTCAGCAAGTCGCGCTGCATGAAAACCGTGTTGCCGCCCAGCGGCACCATGCCGACCGCCGCGTGGTAGTGCATGCGGCTCTTGAACCAGAAGAAATACTCAAGCACGTTCAGGGCCGAGAACCAGCGGTCGGCGTAGTTCATGAGCTGGACGCCGCACTGCACCACTGGCGCACTCTCGTTGGTCATAACCGTGTTGACGACATGCAGAATGTCCTGGTGCGGCTCGTCCTCGGCGTCGAAAATCGTGACCACGTCGCCGGTCGCATGCGCAAGGCCGATGTTCAGGCCGTGCGGCTTGTTGATCGGCGGGTCGGCAAAGGTGATCAGCCGCACATGGGCCACACCCTCACGCTTAAGCGCGGCCAGCTTCTCGTTGACTTTTGCGATCGTGCCGGTGTCGCCCGCTTCGATCACCACCAGCACTTGCACCAGTTCGCGCGGGTAGCGCAGATCGACGACGCGCTGGATGGTATCCTGAATGACGGCTTCCTCGTGGCGCGCGGGCAGCAGGATCGTGAAGCTGTGCTTCGGCGGCGCGTAGGTCGTCGGCACGCGGTTGCGCACGCGCTTTTCGTCATCCTCCCAGGCGTACAGCATGAGCGCCGTGGAGTAGGCTGATTGGGCGGCGAGCAGCACCGAGCCGACCGACAGGAGCAGGTACGGAATGTCCATCATGTCACCTCACGATTTATAAGCGTTTGCGATAAGCGTAGCTTCCAGACCAGCACGATTGCCTCCCACACGATCCGCCATGACATCTTGGATGTGCCTGCGACGCGATTGGGGAACACAATCGGCACCTCGCGGATGCGAAAGCCGGCCTGGTAGCAGCGGTAATTCAGCTCCACCTGAAAAGCGTAGCCATTCGAATGAATCGCATCGAGGTCAAGCTGGTGCAAAGCGCTGGCTCGAAAGCACTTGAACCCGCCCGTACAGTCGCGCACCGGCATGGCGAGAATCGTTCGCGCGTAGAGACTCCCGCCGCGACTGAGCGCCTTACGCGCCCATGACCAGTTTTCCGCCCGGCCTCCCGGCATATTGCGCGAGCCAAGCGCCACGTCGGCGTCATGCTCGGCGGCATGGAGCAAGCTGGGCAGATCACGCGGCTGGTGCGAGAAATCGGCGTCCATTTCGCAAAGGAAAACATAGCCCTGCCGCAACCCGTCTCGGAAGCCCGCCAGATAGGCGCTGCCCAAACCGAGCTTGCCCGCGCGACAAAGCAATCGCACGCGCGGCATCCGGGCCGCAAGCGCCGCAACGAGATTGCCGGTGCCATCGGGTGAGTTGTCGTCAACCACCAGCACGTCGAACTGCGGGCCTTGCGCCAGAACCTCGGCAATCAGGCGCACGATATTCTGAGCTTCGTTGTAGGTTGGCACGACGACCAGGCAGTATCGTTGTGATCGGCCTGGAGGTATAAGCACGTCCGCTATCGGGTTGGGGATGACGGAGGCGGGTTGGTCGGCATGCGGGACGGAGGCGCGCCATGGCAGCAATGTGCTGTAGCTGAATTTGTGCTGATTGGACCACATGAGATGGAGAAGCCTTTCTCCCGCCAGCCGGGACGCTTGAACGTCACATCGTTCACCTCGTAACATCAATACAGCGCACACACATTTATCGAAACCAGTACCACGCACCAACGATAGCATGTCGTCCGATGCAGCACAGTAAAGCGCTTAACATTCAAGCTGATATGGACGTGAGCCAGTGCTGACGCGGCACATCATCGCGCTCATGCTTGAACTATGACAGGTCGTAGCATACGTGCCGCGAACTCATCATTTTTGGAGTAATTCCTCCGAACATGCTCCGCTTTTTCGGAGCACGCCGGAACGAGGCAGAACATAAGAAGAAGCTGTGACAGGGGCAGAAAGGTGGATAGCTGCAATCCACGTATTGCACTACAGGTTGTAAAACACGTCTGTGATCGCGTTTATATTCAACACATGCACAGAAGCGTATGCTTGCACGAGCGGAAAAGTCCAGGCGCGGGAGGCAGATCATGGTCGATACAATAGTGACAGCGGTCGTGTTTCACAGTGTACTGGGCGCGGCAGTGGCGCTGGTCGGTCTGGGCGTGCTGCACACCTTTGGGAAAGAATTGTTGTGGGGCTGGGTTCGCTTTCGATTTTCCATGGTCGGCCTGACGCCGCATCGCACGGCGCGGTGGGATCATTGGACGACCTTTACCGGCGTGGTGTGCCTGATCGCGGGGGTGGCGCTGTTCATCTTTGTGCCGTCAAGATAACGGCTTCGCTTTTCTTGCCACAGCGATCGCCGAGGACACAGAGGGAATCCACCCTCATCTATCTCTATGATCGCTGTGGCCGAACATGACGGCAACAGATTTCAGCAGCATGACGCTACGAGTCGCTCGCCGGTGGCGGCGTGGGCGTCGGGTCATTCGTCGGCGCAACCTGATCCATGCGCACCCAGCCCATCAATCGGGCAGCATTGCCGCGCACAAACACGTTGTACCAGCCTTCCTGCGCCTGGAACGGCACCAACTGCGCATCAGCCGGTGCGCGACCGACGATTGGCGCATTGTCGCGCGGCGCAGAGCGGATAGTCACGCCATCGGGGCTGATCGGGCGCTGCACTTTGAAATCGGGCGGCTGAAGCGCGGTCGGATCGCTCAGGTCGCGCTTGTTGAGGTAGCGCATCACACCGTTGGCAATCCCTTTGGCGACCAGATCGGGCTGTTTAGTCAGCATGGCGCGATCAGACGGGTTAGTCAAAAAGCCGGTTTCAATGATGATCGCGGGCGTGGTGGGTGCCACGGCATGCACGCGGCGGCGATTGTTGAAAGCATAATAACCGCGCATGTTCATGGTGATCGCGTAATCGCGCGACAGGTGCGTCACCGCATCATATTCGGCGACCATGACATCCGACAAAAGCTGTGAGGCGCGCGAGGTGCGCCATGGCGTCGCCACTTTGAAGCCACGGCTGGCAATGCTGGAGGCACCGTCGGCATGGATGGCGACGAATGCGTCGGCCTGGTAGCTGGGCGGCACAGTGGCAGGCAGCAGATCGACCGTGAAGCCCTGCTGTTGAAGTAACGCCACGGCGCGCACCGCAATCTGGTAATTCACATCCGCCTCGGCGTAGCCAGCGGCATGCGCGCCGGTTGAGGTGCGAAACTTCGCCAGTTCATCCGGCAGCTCGTTGGATTTCCAGTGACCGACCTGAATGCCAATGCGTGGCGGCGCAGGCACGGGCGTCATGGTAGGAACTGGCGAAGGTGTAGGCGTAGGTGTGGCCGTTGGCGTGGCGGTCGCCTTTTTTCGCTCCACAACCTGCGCCACATCGTTTCGCGGAGCAGGAGCCTCATTGGGCGAAGCGGTTGTGCGCGGCGCAAACGCCATGCCGCCAAGCACAAAAAGGCCAGCAAACAGCATGACTATCACAACGCTTTTGCGAATAATTTGAGTCGTACGAGTCACGGTCGATCCTCGATAGTGCGTTACGGGGGAAGTACATGGGATAGCGTATCATGAAACGCGCCTGAAAGAAAAGTTTTTTCCTGAGAAAACGATAAGAGTTCACCAACTTCAAGTGGCTTGACGCGCGCGCCACTTGCCACTAGGATGTGCCTGGTTTACGGTTTGCAACGGTATTTTTGATAGGAGCACCCATGAAAGCGGCAGTTCTCTACGGCCAGCGCGACATGCGAATCGAAGAGCGGCCTGTGCCTCATTACAATGAGCGGGAAGTGCTACTGCGCATGCTGTCCGTCACGATTTGCGGCAGCGATGTGCATTACTATACCGACGGCAAAATCGGCACGGCCAGCATCGACCAGCCGATCGTCATGGGCCACGAGTTCGCCGCCGAGGTTGCGGCGGTCGGCGCGCAGGTGCATGGCCTGGAGGTCGGGCAGCGCGTCGCGGTGGAGCCGGGTATTTCATGCGGCGAATGCGAGCAGTGCCGCCATGGCTACCCGAACCTGTGCCCGCATGTGCGCTTCTGTGCCTCGCCGCCGTTCGACGGCGCGCTGCAAGAATACATGGCGTACCCGCCGCACGCGCTGTTCCCGCTCCCCGACGGCATGTCGGCAGCAGAAGGCGCGGTGCTGGAGCCGCTGTGTATCGCGATCAAAGCGCTCGATTTCGGCAAGCTGCGGGTGGGCGAAACAGCGGCAGTGATCGGCGGCGGCGCGGTTGGCCTGCTGATTGTGCAACTGCTGCGGGCGGCAGGCGCGACCAGCATTTTCTTGTCGGAGCCGGTTGCCTACCGCAGGGAAATGGCGCAGCGCTGTGGCGCAACCGCACTGCTCGACCCTGGCGATCCGGTCACGGACCTGCTGCAACGCACCGATGGGCGCGACGTCGACGTGGTGTATGAGGCGGCGACTTCAACCACGACACAACGGCAGGCCACCGAGATGGCGCGGATTGGCGGGCGCGTCGTGCTGGTCGGTATCCCCAATCATGACGAGGTTTCGCTCCACACCAGCGTCATGCGCCGGAAGGGACTAACGCTCACAATGGTGCGGCGCGCATCGCATGTGTATCCGCGCGCCCTCGCGCTGTGGGCGCGTGGCCTGGTCGACCTGCCGCTGCTGATCACGCACCGCCTGCCGCTTGCCGAGACCCAGCGCGCCTTTGACCTCATGGCCGACCATGCGGACGGCGTGATTCGCGCAGCAATTGAGTTCGACAGGGCATAAAAACATCACCAGGCTATCAGCCACTTTACCAGCAGCCGTCGTAGCGCGCCTGCTATAATGAGCGCGCTTTGCGATGGCAAACATCATGAAGCGCGCCTGTTATGTCATGTATGTCGCAACGGCCTGCTTTTTGCACCGTCTGAACCAAGAAATCCAACATGAGTATATGCGAACGAGCGAAACGCCGCGAATCCCGCCGCGTGTCGTAGCTCGTTGGTGCAATGGAGGAACATCCTGTGACATCAAAATGGAGCGATTTCGGCAATATGTGGGGCACCCTGCGCGAGCTTGACGTCAGCGCTATTCGCGATGAAGCCGAGCGATCGCTGACGATTGTGTGCGTCGGTCATCAGGCGGCGCTCGACGCGATTGACCAGTTGCTGCACAGCAATGACCAGAAATTTGGCCCGGCGGGCGCGGACCCGCTCGTGCTTGTGCCGCTTGCGCAAACCCAGCCAAACAGCGCGCCGCTCAACAACGCCGACATGCTGATTTTTGGCGTCGACGCTCGCACGCCGCTCAGCGAGTCGGAGTCGCAGGCGTTCGACCAGCTTGAGCAATTATCGCTCCCATTTGTCGTGGTGCTCTTCTACGGTACGCGCTCAACTGGCGCGCCACTGCCACGCTCGATCAACGGCCAAACTGTTGCCATAGCCGATCCGCAGGCACCCGACGCTGCCGAGCGCCTCGCGCAGGCGCTGCTGGAGCGGCTGCCGGGCGAGTTGCACCTTTCCGCCGCGCGACGGCTACCGGGGCTGCGTGCCACCGTCGGGCGCAACCTTGTGAACACTACCTCGTTCACGAATGCGACCTACGCGCTGGCTTCCGGGCTGCCGGAGCAGATTCCGATCATCAGCATTCCGTTTGCCGCGGCTGATATGCTGGTGCTCACGAAAAACCAGGCGCTCATGGTCTATCGTTTGGCGCTGGCGTACGGCGCGCCACCCGACTTCCAGGCGCGCATTCGCGAAGTTATTCCAGTGGTCGGCGGTGCATTTCTGTGGCGGCAAGCCGCGCGCAGCCTGATCGGCCTCATTCCAATCTGGGGTCTGGTGCCAAAAATCGCGATTGCCTACGCCGGTACATACACCACTGGCGTGGCCGCATCCCGCTGGTTCGCCAGCGGCGAGATGACATCGCCTGATCAACTCAAGCGCATGCTTGGCGATGCCATGGCCCGTGGCCGCGAGCGCGCCAGGGAAATTGTTGCGCGGGCTCGTCCGTCGAAAGCCATTGAGGAAGGCGACCAGTCTGACACGAACCAGCATGATGGCCTGGGCGCGCGCATTCGGCGGTTGTTGCCGGGCCGCCACAACCAGGGCGATCAGTAAAGGATACCAACGTGGAACAATTTCGCATTGAAGGCGGGCAGCGCCTGTCGGGCAGCATCAGTCCAGCCGGCAACAAGAACGCCGCGCTGCCGCTGCTCGCCGCGACGCTGCTAACGAATAAAGAAGTCACCCTGCATAACGTCCCGCAGATTGGCGATGTGGAAACTACACTGACCTTGCTTGAGCAACTCGGGGCGAAACTTGAACGGCATGGCGATCACAGCGTGGCGATCACCGCCGCCAGTCTGAGCGACGATCAACCTGATGCCAGGCTGGCGCGCAAAATCCGCGCATCCATTTTGTTTGCCGGCCCGCTCCTCGCGCGGCGCGGCTTTGCCACGCTGCCCCGTCCTGGCGGCGACGTTATCGGGCGGCGGCGGCTGGATACACACCTGCTGGCGCTTCAGGCGCTCGGCGCGTCGGTGGAGGTCACGCCAGCGGCGTACGTGCTGCATGCCGACCGGCTGCGCGGCGCGGACATTTTTC
This sequence comes from Roseiflexaceae bacterium, assembly GCA_035765855.1. Taxonomy (GTDB): domain Bacteria; phylum Chloroflexota; class Chloroflexia; order Chloroflexales; family Roseiflexaceae; genus DASTWM01. The sequence continues at coordinate 16,534 of DASTWM010000408.1, read as the reverse complement.
TTGACGAAATGAGCGTCACCGGCACCGAGCAGGCGATTCTCGCGGCGGTGCTGGCCGACGGCACGACCATGATCGGAAACGCCGCATCGGAGCCGCACGTCCAGGATTTATGCAACTGCCTGAATGCACTTGGCGCGAAGATCAGCGGCATCGGCACCAATCTTTTGACGATTGAAGGCGTGAGCAGCCTCGGCAGCGGCGAGTACACGATTGGTCCGGACTTCATGGAAGTTGCTTCGTTTATCGGGCTGGCCGCCGTAACGCGCAGCACGCTTCGGATCGTCGGCGCGCGCCCGCGCGAGCACCGCATGACACGGATCGGCTTCGGGCGGCTGGGCGTGCGCTGGCAGGACGACGGCGATGACATTGTGGTGCCGAGCGACCAGGAATTGCGGGTGCAGGAAGACGCGCACAACGCCATCCCGAAGATCGACTCCGCGCCATGGCCGGGCTTCAACCCCGATCTCATCAGCATCGCACTCGTCGTGGCGACGCAGGCGCAGGGCACGGTGTTGATTCATGAGAAAATGTTCGAAAGCCGCCTGTTCTTTGTCGACCGGCTGATCGGCATGGGCGCGCGGATTATTCTATGCGACCCGCACCGCGCGGTGGTGGCCGGGCCGAGCCAGCTCTACGGCGAACCAGAAGGGCTGCCCAGCCCCGACATCCGCGCAGGCATGGCGCTGCTCATTGCGGCGCTGTGCGCGCAGGGCCGCAGTGTGATCTATAACATCGGGCAGATCGACCGTGGCTATGAGCGCATTGACGAGCGGCTGCGCAGTCTCGGCGCGCAGATCGAGCGGGTGTAGTTCATCTGCTTCATCAAAAACAGGTCTGAGCAACTGCTCAGACCTGTTTTTACAGTATCATCAGATTATGTGAAGTATGCTTACTGCGTCGTCTCGCGCACCACACGATAGATAGTCAGTTTCGCAGGCGCACTGGTGTCGGTTAGCACTGTCTCAACATCGTTCGATGACACCACGCCACGGCTCAGTGGATCGAACCCTTGCTCGCCAGCAAATTGATAATAGTATGTATAGCCATTCAGCGTAAAGCCGCGCAGATTGCTGGAGCGTGCCGTCACGCCGGGCGCAATCTCGATGCGCGGATCGGGCGTCGTGCCATTCAGCCGCGACCGAACGGCATCGCGGACGAGCGTATAATCGGCAGAATTGGCGAGCGGCACCATGCTCGGCTGCATCATCTGGATCACAACCGCGCAAATCGCTGCGATAACCAGCGCTTCCACAACAAATAACGCCCAAAACGCGCCGCCGATGCGCACACGTTGTACTGGTTGCGCGACTTGCTCAGCCTGAGGAAAGGATGTAAGCGATACTTCCATTGCTGCACCTCGTCGGTCGAAAGCTACTATGTGTCGACACCACCCTGGCGTCGAACGTGCGTAGTAGCTAAGAAGCAATAGGCGTGCCACACAGCCAGCCTGGCATGATACCTTTTGATTACCATGTTGGCAATATGACGTTAGACTGATAGGATGCAAACCACAACAAATTGTGTTGTTTCATCGTCTTAGGTGAAGACGTGCAAAGCGGCCAAAAAGTTTCATCTCATAGAGACGGAGTTCATGAATCAGCTATTGTACATCATCTCGGCTGCATGTGGGGGGCTCGCGGCACTGTTGCTCGTGCGCCTGGTGGTGCAATTGTTCGCCGCCCGGTCAGATAACGCCGTCTTTGCAGCAGCGCGCATGATCACAGCGCCGCTGGTCGCGCCGCTCGCCCCGCTTGACGCCGGGCAGCCGCACTTCGGCGCAGTGCTTGAATGGTCAACGCTGGCACTGCTGTTGCTGATGATCATCATAATTGTGGTGCTGGCGGGCGTGATGCGTTTGCGCCGCAAGCGCGCGCACCAGTAACACATTAGGCGCTTGCCAGGTTTCGTATTCAATTCGCTCACGAGGAGCGTCAACCCTTCTGCCTGCGTGTCATGGCAGAGCAAGGAGCAGATATATGGACGGTTCGCTTCAACAGCTTGCCTGGACAATACTCACTATCATGGCTGTTTGTGTGGCAGTGGCCTTCATCGGGCTGCTGCTGATTGCCCGCAGCGTGCGGCGGCTTCGCATTCCACCTGACGCAGACTTTTTCTCCACCATGCGCATGGTGCCGCTATCGCTCGTTATTTTTCTTGATCTGCTGGATTTTGGCCTTGATATTTTTTCCGCGCCGATCATCTGGGTGCTGCTCGACCGCATGGGGTTGCCCAATTTACGCAACAAGGCGACGATCGAAGCCGTGATCCCGATCACCGGGCCGATTCCGACTTTTACGATCTGCTGGTTTGCAGCCCGGCTGTTTGGCCTCGGCAGTTCATGGTATTATGAAGAGCCGCCCCGGCGCGCGTACGGGCGCGGCACGCCACGTCTGCGCGATGAACGGCGATATGACGAGCCCAGACGCCGTTCGGTACATGTGATCGACATGGACGACGATTAACGAAGGAGAACCGACGTGAACTTACTTGAGCTACTTATCGCCCTGGTTGTCGCCGGTATCTGCGGAGCGATTGGAGAATGGGTCGTTGGATTTCGCGCGGGCGGCGCGCTGATCTCGATCATCATTGGCGTTATTGGAGCGTACGTGGGGAATTTGTTTGCCGGGCTGGTGTTCCGCTCAGCACCGAGCGTTCAGCACATTGTTTTCATCAGCGTCGGCAGGATTCAGTACGATCTCGTTTGGGCTTTGATCGGTTCTATTCTGATTGTGTTTGGCCTGGCGGCGTTGCGCGGCAGCCGCAATGCGCGTTATACCCGCCGCGCGTAACCACCGGCACTCACTTCTCGCTTGCGCCCCCATGGCGGCGGCGGAGTTCGCCCCACACCGTTTCGTTCGTCATGCCCTGCTCTGCCAGCAGCACCAGGCTATGGTAGAGCAGGTCGGCCATTTCCCACGCCAGTTCATCGGGCGCGCGATTCTTGGCCGCAATAATGACTTCGGCTGCTTCCTCGCCAATCTTCTTGCCAATCCGATCCACGCCGCCGGTCAGCAGTTTCGCGGTGTACGAGCCTTCCGGGCGATCTTCCTTGCGCTGCCGGATCACATCGGCGAGTTGCGCCAGAATCGCGCTCGGCGGCTGGGGCGCAGTTGCCGTTTCCGCGTCAAGCGTGCGGTGGAAGCAACTTCTTTCACCTGTGTGGCATGTTGGCCCTTCCGGCTCGGCCAGCACCAACAGCGCATCGCCGTCGCAGTCCTGCCGCATGTCAACCAGCCGCAGCACATTGCCCGACGTCGCGCCTTTTTGCCACAACTCCTGGCGGCTGCGGCTCCAGAAGGTCACAAAACCAGTCGCGCGCGTGTGTTGCAGCGCTTCTTCGTTCATGTAACCCAGCATGAGCACTTCGCCGCTGCGCGCGTGCTGCACAATTGCCGGGATCAGACCGTTATCGTCAAATTGCATCGCATAACTCCTTAAAGGAACTAAGGAATCAGGGAGCCAGGGAGCGAAAATGCTTCCCCAGTTCCTTCATTCTCCGGTTCCTTCTGCTTTCTAATGTCTGAAATGTCGCCGGCCGGTCACGACCATCGCCATGCCGAGCCGGTCGGCGGCGGCAATGACCTCGGCATCGCGCACCGAGCCGCCCGGCTGAATCACTGCCGTTGCGCCCGCCGCCGCAGCAACCTCAACGCCATCCGGGAAAGGAAACAGCGCGTCACTCGCCATAGCCGACCCGGCAAGATCAAGGCCCGCGATCTGCGCCTTCATCACTGCCACGCGCGAACTATCCACCCGGCTCATCTGCCCCGCGCCAATGCCAAGCGTCCGATCATGGCTGCTGTATACAATTGCGTTCGACTTCACATGCTTGACCACGCGCCAGCCGAAGCGCAGCGCCCGCCATTCTTCGTCAGTTGGTTCGCGCTGCGTGACAACCTGAAGCGGCTCATCCTGAAGCGGCGCGCGATCCATGTCCTGCACCAACACGCCGCCCGGCACGCTGCGGATCTGCCGCTCGTCCGCGCGCGTCACGGGCTGGCGGACGCGCATCAACCGCCGATTTTTTTTAGTGCGGAGCAGCGCCAGCGCATCTTCATCAAAATCCGGCGCAATCACGATTTCGGAAAAAATCTCATTGATTGCCTGTGCCAGCGGCAGATCAAGCGTGCTGTTTACGGTAATGATCCCGCCAAACGGTGCTTCGCGGTCGGTCGCAAACGCATGCTCCCACGCCTCCAGCGGTGTCGCGCCCACGCCCACGCCACATGGATTAGTGTGCTTCAGAATAGACAGCGCTACGCCTTCGCTCGGTGGAAACTCTTCAATCAATTCCTGCGCGGCGGAAATATCCAGAATATTGATGTACGACAAGTCCTTGCCATGCAATTGCTCGAAGTATTCCGGCCATGTGCCATACAACGCCGCCTTCTGGTGCGGATTCTCGCCATAGCGCAGGTCTTGCACCTTGCGGAAGGCCAGCGGCAGGGTCTGCGGCAGCACCTCGCCGGTGAGATACCCGGCGATTGCGGCGTCGTACGCGGCGGTGTGCGCGAATGCCTTCGCGGCCAGCGAGCGGCGCAATTCAGGCGTCACACGATCGGCGCGCAGTGCTTCGAGCAGCGGTTGATAATCGGCTGGGTCGACGATGATAAGCACATGCTCATGATTTTTGGCCGAGGCACGGACCATCGCCGGACCACCAATATCAATATTTTCAATCGCCTCCTCAAACGTTACGCTGGGCCGCGCAATGGTTTCTGTGAACGGGTACAGATTGGAAACCACAATATCAATGGTTCCAAAGCCATGTTCCTCAAGCGCCTGCATATGCGTTGGCAGGTCGCGCCGCGCCAGAATGCCCGCATGGACAGCCGGGTGCAGCGTCTTGACGCGGCCATCCATAATTTCAGGGAAGCCAGTTATGTCACTGACCTGCTGCACACGAATGCCGGCATCCTGAAGAAAGCGGGCCGTGTTGCCAGTCGAAATGATTGTGACGCCCAGTTCTTGCAAGCCCGTCGCGAACGGCCCCAAACCTTGTTTATTCGAAACGCTAATAAGTGCGCGCACCACATCCCTCCCATAAAAATGCCCCGCCCACAAACAAAGGGCAGGGCCGTGAACGCGCCTCAATTATAATACGTTTTTCACATGCTGCTGAAGACTTTTTGCGTGCAGGCTCGCATGTCGCTCAGCGGTTTGCGCAAACGCTCGGCACCAAATACGCGCGTCGCAATTGTTTCAAAGGTATTGAGCGCCGTCATCACCTGCTCGTGCGTGGCTGCCGCGCGGCTGTAAATTCCGGTTCGCATATACGCTTCTTCGAGCAAACCCTGCACCGACGAGCCAAGCGCATCGGTTGCAATCTTTTCGAGTTCAGGAAACAGCGTTTCCACCAGACTCACTTCGCGCTTCTCGATCAGGCCGCTGGCAAACAGCCGCCCAATAATCTCGCCGGTTCGCAATTCGCCAAGGCCGCTTCGCTGCGCAATCTGCCCAACGGTATTGTTGCCGTTGATCATGGTCAACACGCGCCATTCCTCGGCCTCAAGGTTAATTTCGGTGCCTGTAGCGGCGGGGTTCGGCACAAGCCGCGGGATAATATTCATGGAAGGCACCTGCTCTTGCAGTTTGGCCCAGGCATCCTGGCGCATGATGCCTTCCATGATAATCATTTCGTTGCTTTGCGTGATGGTTTGCTGGCTCTGAGCATCATCTTGAAAGCGAAAAGGGCCAGAGGAAAATGTGAAGAACGTAAACGCAGCTTCGAGCGGCGGCAGATCGCCGAGTTGGGCAGCAATGATCTTCCCATCCCGGAAATACAGCCAACCTTCCATCTCTTCTCGTCCGCGGCGTCCCTGAATGAAAACGCCGCCGGTTTTTTTACTGAGATCAACGAGTTGAATGATATCGGTCAGGCTAAATTCACTCAAGTCGCCTGCGAGTTGCATAATAATTCCACATGCCGCTATTCACACAGACCACACGCTTCACCAGTAAAGCGCGTGGCACCCACTGAGTAACGGCTACAATTTGCTGATGACCAGGCGGCTAATCGCCTTCAATGTATCGAAAATACCGACGCCGGTTGACGCAACAGCTTCATAGCGCTGCCACTTCATGCCATTGAGATACTTGTCCATGACTTCGACCGGCAAGGCATTCGGAATATCACGCTTGTTGTATTGCATGATAATCGGGAAATCGCGGAACTTCTTATTCTGCTTGGTAATGTTAACCGCGAGCTCTTTGAGGCTGTTAATATTGTCTTCCAAACGATGCCGCTGCGAGTCAGCGACAAACACGACGCCATCTGAGCCATTCAGCACAGCCACGCGCGTGCGCTCGTAGAGCACCTGGCCGGGCACGGTATACAGGTGGAAGCGGGTTTGGAAGCCACGCACCTTGCCAAGATCCAGCGGCAAAAAGTCAAAGAACAGCGTGCGCTCAGTTTCCGTTGCGATGGAAAGAAGATCGCCCTTAACTTCTTTGGGAACAGCGCTGTGAATGTACTGCAAGTTACTCGTCTTGCCGCCCATGCCCGGGCCATAGTACACGATTTTGCAGTGAATTTCACGGGCAGCAACGTTGATCAGGGCCATACAATCCTCTTGGTACCAAGATGGTAAAACGCGAAAGTACGTAGGTCGGTCGTAGAAACACGGCCAGCGACGCGCCATGCATCGCAGCTGGCGCCTTAATCCCGGAACAGCAAGTCGATCGTATCTTCCATGGACGTGCGGAACGACGAGCCAAGCACATCGTCGCGCGTCTTGTGCTGCTGGCGAACACGCTCCAGCACGGAAGCAAGCTCATCGGTGGCCTTCTTGGTGAGCACCTTGACCAGGCCAATGTGCGTGCCTTTGCTGAAGATAATACACATAATCCACTGCTCTTCAATCAGAGCAAGAAAAATATTCTCACGAACGCCCTGCTGGAACAGCATGCGAAAATCTTTTTCGCGCAGCAACTTGGCGACTTCGCGCGAGGATGCAAACGTACCGGCGATCAACGCGCCAAGCGCGGTTATATCGTTACGATTGCTGTCTCCCTGCGCCGCGATAACCTGACCACTTTTATCAAGCAGCAGGGCGTTGGTTGCACCGGTGTCCTCAACCAGACGAGCTAAACATTCTTCGATGCTAGCGACTTCTTCGGTTGGAACGATCTGACTGGTAAGCTGTGGATCCATACGTGGTCCTACCTTGTCGTAGAGTGAGCGACTGCCATGCGTTGGTGGTAGCCGCGCACAGCTGCTGTGCTTGCATCATGACACACGTCAGCGCCGGGCCCCCGCATCTGCCGAAACATTATACTACATCTTTTGGTCAAAAAGCCTTTTTGCCCCACCCCTGCACGAAACAGCATATTCTATACGGGCTCCGACCCATTATTGCGTTCGCGTCCCTTTGGAGGACGCCCGGTTCGAATATTACGCAGCGAGTGAATCGTCGCCGCAACCGCCCGATCCGCCCAGCCATAAATAGTTGGGCGACTTTTATCAAGCTCGTCAGCGATTTCCGTAACATTCGTCCGATATTCAGGATCGAAGGTGGCCAAATTGATTCGCGCCGATGCAACAATCTGAAGGATTTCTTCTTCGGTCAAGTTGTGATCACGAATGAGCTTTTTGGCCCGTTTGCTGCTCAGGTCGAGCCGCATACCTGTGCTCCTTGCTGCTTGCTCAGGGCACACCCGCCGTCGAACTGGGACGTGCGAGCAGTGAGGTGTAATGCTTTATTATCATACCATGGTGATCAGGGGCTGTCCAGTCCTGTTTGTAAATAGTAATAGCAGCGTGTGAGACCTATGACAAGTTGTCGTTGATCTACGTACCTCATGTTTGCAGCGTAAACATGTTCTACTGGAGAGTGTACATCTTTACCATAGTTGAAGACAACAGCCCATAAGTCTTAACAGCTTATTGTACTTTGGTACTAGAAAGTGTAAAACTTTCCTATACCCGTTTTGAAACCTGTCAGGTCTGTGCTGGCCTGACAGGTTTCAAAGCTGTACTAGGCTCCGCTGGCTGCCACCAGCGACTCGTACAGGTCGAGCGTCTGCCGGGCAATCGCTTCCCAGCTGAACAACTCCTCCACCCGCTTGCGCCCGTTGCGCCCGAAGCGCTCGCGCAGCGCTGGGTCAAGCGCGACTTTGTTGATCGCCGCGGCCAGCTCGTGCGAGAACTGACCGGGATCAGCCGGGTCGAACGTGCCTTCTTTCGGCGTGAAGTTCACCAGCAGGCCGGTCTCGTTCGGCATGACCACCTCTTTGATGCCGCCGACCGCCGAAGCGACCACCGCCGTCTCGCAGGCCATGGCCTCCAGATTGATGATACCGAACGGCTCGTACACGGAAGGACAGCAGAACACCGCCGCATGCGAATACATCTGAATCACGTCTTCGCGCGGCAGCATCTCCTGAATCCAGATCACGCCGGGCCGATCCTGGCTGGCCGCCGCAACGCCTTCGGTCATCTCTTTGCCAATCTCCGGCGTGTCGGGCGCGCCAGCGCACAGCACCACTTGCAGCGATGGATCGATGTCGGGAATCGCATTGACGAGGTGAATAATGCCTTTCTGGCGGGTGATGCGCCCGACGAACAGCACAAACGGCCTGGATGGATCGACGCCGTAGCGCTCAAGCGCGTCGGTCGCGGTGGCCTTGCGGTACTGGTTGAGGTCGATGCCGTTGTAGATCACATGGACTTTCGCTGGATCGACATCGAACAGGCGCAGCACATCTTCGCGCGTTTCCTTCGACACGGCGATCACCGCGTCGGCCTGCTCGATTGCGGTGCGCTCCATCCATGCGCTCAGGTGGTAGGCGTTGCCAAGCTGCTCGACCTTCCACGGGCGCAGCGGCTCCAGCGAGTGAATCGTCAGCACGCTCGGCACGCCCCACAGCTTTGAGGCAAAGACGCCCGCCATGTCGGTGTACCAGGTGTGGCAGTGGACGATCTGCGCGTCGAGGTTGTCCTTTGCCATGGCGATGCTGCGGGCCAGCGCGTCAGTCGCGCCGACAAAGCGCGGGTCCGTGTCGCGCTTGACTTCGTCCCACATGCCGTAGCCCTTGACGGTGAGGTTGCCCTCCTGCACATCCTGATCGCCAAAGCAGCGCACCTCGACCGGCACAAGCCGCGCCAGTTCGCGGCACAGATATTCGACATGAACGCCCGCGCCGCCGTACACATTCGGCGGATACTCCTTTGTGAACACAGCAACCTTGCTCAATTCCGTCATGGTCCACCTCTCACTTCAGTACACACCGCGGATATCAGGGGCTTGTGCTGAAATAATAGCATACACCGTTCCCTCTGGCGCAGTTCTTGAAACAAAGCAGCATGGACTATCGCTAATGTGGAGGGTGCGTTATGCCACGGTTAGAAGTCGAAGGACGCGGCACGTTCGAGGTGGAAGCAGGCACACGGCTGGTACGCGCGATTGAAGGGAATGGCGTCGATATTCTGCATCGCTGTGGCGGCTTTGCAAAATGTACAACATGCCGCGTCGAGTTTATCGCGGGCGAGCCAGATCGCATGACCGTCGCCGAACACGACAAGCTTGCAGAGCGCGGCGTGCTCGGCCAGGTACGCCTGTCATGCCAGTCGCTGTGCGACCATGATATGAAGGTCAAGGTGGTGTACACGCTGGCCGAAAGCGGCCTGCCCGACCCCGGCCCCGAACCAGAAGCGCATATCACGCCCGAGCCAGTCTGGAGAGACAGGCCAGCCTAGCGATTGCAGATTGCAGATTGTCCCATACGTTATAATCTACAATCTGCAATCTGCAATTTATAATCTGCAATCATGTTAAATCCATCATCTTGCCTTCAGCAAGCTATCCAACACATCCATAATCACCCAGCCAGGCTGGTGTTTGAATTTGCCGGGGCGGGCAGCCTGGCGCTGTTCTGGCTGCACAGCATCGCCGGTTCCTCGCGCACGATTCTGGAAGCGACCGACCGCTACGCTTCGGCATCCATGACCGACCTTCTGGGCAGGCTGCCCGACCAGTTCGTCTCACAGGCTACCGCTGAAGCCATGGCCATGCAGGCCTACCACCGCGCCCGGCAACTGACCAGTGCCGACACGCCCTGCCTGGGCGTGGGCTGCACCGCCACGATTGCGACCGACCGCGCCAAGCGCGGCGATCATGGCGTGTGGGTGGCCGTGCAGGATCGCGACGGCGTGCGCAGCTACGGCCTGACGCTGGTGAAGGGCGCGCGCGACCGCCTGGGCGAGGAAACAATTGTGAGCGAGATCGTGGTGCGGGCGCTGGTCGAGTCATGTGAGATTCACGCCGACGTGCCGATTACGTTATGTCACGATGAGCAACTTGTATCCTCGCACGCGCTCCGGCCCGACCCACTGGCGCAACTGCTCGACGGTGCAGTGCAGTCGGTGACAGTGCATGCCGATGGGCAGCGCGTAGCCGACGCGCCGGTGCATGGCGGGCTGCTGTCTGGCTCGTTCAACCCGCTCCACGCCGGGCATGAACGGCTGGCCGAGGCAGCGGCGGCCATGTTGGCGCAGCCGGTCGCCTTTGAACTGCCGGTGCTCAACGCCGACAAGCCGCCGCTGAGCTACACTGAAGTCGAACGACGATTGGCGCAGTTTCGCTGGCGCTACGACGTGGTGCTGAGTCGCGCGCGGCTGTTCGTGGAGAAGGCGGCGCTGTATCCCGGCTGCGTCTTTGTCATTGGCTACGACACAGCGTCGCGCATCGTCAACCCGCGCTACTACGGTGGCGAGCCCGGGCGCGACGCTGCACTGGCGACGATCCGCGCGCATGGCTGCCGCTTTCTGGTCGCCGGGCGGCTGGCCGACGGCGTGTTCACTACGCTTGCAGATGTCGCCGTGCCTCATGGTTTCCGTGATCTGTTTCTGGAACTGCCGGAGAGCGCCTTCCGCGTCGATCTTTCTTCAACCGCGATTCGTGAATCGCAGCAGCATGGTATAGCAAACATACGCGCATTGTAAGCTTGCAGGATGTAGGTGGCGCGTGCCGGGTTCTGCCGAACCGAAACATCTGGATCCGACGAAGCATCTATGTAAAGGAGAGGCCATGAAATCTGCTTCCCGATCTCAGTTCAACCACGTTCGTTCGTTGCTCCCATTCTGGCTGACAGCGCTGCTGTGCCTGGCGCTCATGCCAACGGCCTTGCTGCAAAGCGCCAAAGCCGCAACAGTGGTCAAGGTGACGCAGGCTGCATCCAACGGGTGGGCTTTCATGCAGGAAGTTGCCACTGGCAGCGGCGCGTTTGTCGTCGGGCCGACCACGCCGCCGCTCGGAACCGGCAGCGCGCAGCTCACCGTTGACAGCACGGGCCGCGAAGGATTGTGGACACTCAATTTCGCGGGCACGCGGCTCGACCAGATTGAAACCCTCAGCTACAGCACCTATCAGCCTGCCTCAACATCGAATCCCGCATGGGCGACTGCGCTGCAACTCGACATGGACTATGATCTGACCGACAACAATACGTCCTGGCAGGGGCGGCTCGTTTATGAGCCGTACCTCTCAGGAACTGCTATCACCCATGGCGCATGGCAGACGTGGGATGCGCGCGCCGGCAAGTGGTGGGCGTCGGGCGCGCCGGGGAATACGAACTGCCCGCAGGCGTCGCCATGCACCTATGCGCAGGTACTCAGCAATTGGCCGAACGCCGGACTGCGGCCTACGGTCGGAATTCTGCAATTCAAGGCCGGCGGGCCGTGGACGGGCGGCTTCACCGGCAATGTCGATAATTTCACGATCAAGATCGCTGGCAACGAGACCACCTATGATTTCGAGCCGATCGTGCCGTGTACCACGACATGCTATGTTGACGGCACGAATGGCAATGATCTGAACGGCGGCACAAGCGAGACCGACGCCAAAAAGACGATTCAGGCCGCCGTTAACCAGGTGAGCGCCAACGGCACCGTGATTGTCGCGGCCGGCACCTACGACGAGAAAGTGACGATCAACAAAAACGACCTGACGATTCAGGGCGCGAGCACCGGCACGACAATTCTGAAGAACGTGACCGCGCCCGGCACGGGCACCGGCATCGCATTCGTCGGCGCGCGGAACGGCATTACGCTCAAGCAATTCACTGTGACCGACTACCAGGACGGTATCTCCATGCCCACCGGGCCGCTGACGAATACCCTGATCGAGGATGTTGCGGCGGTCAGGAACGCCCGGCATGGCATCTTTAGCCAGGCTTTCGGCATTGATGGCCTGACTGTGCGCCGGGTGACGTCCTCCGAAAATAACAGCACCGGAACGTCACAAAACGGGCGCGGCATCTGGATCATCAACGGCACCAAACAGAATGTCACCATCGAAGACAGCACCTTCAACAACAACCGGCTCACCGGCATTGATGTGAGCGACGGCAATGTGACCGGCCTCATGATCGTGCGCAACACCGTCAGCGGCAATGGCGACGCGGGTATCTCGGTGCTTGGCCCGCAAGGCTCCGGCGCGAACCTGGTTGATGGCAACACCATGACCGACAACGGGCGGTATGGCATCGAGGTGAAAATGCCGAACGGCAGCGGCGCATCATCCGGCCCGGGCAGCGTGGTTGTGTCGCACAATGTCGTGAAGCGCACCATGGAAGCGACCGACGCGCGTGATTACGCCGGTATCGCCGTGATCCGCCGGTCAGGGAATGCGACCTATAATGCCGATCAGCCCGTCGGCGTGGTGGTCAGCGAAAATGAGGTCAGCGGCTACCATCGCAAGCCCACTGGATCGACCGGCGACGGCTTCGGAATTGTGGTCGAAGGCACGAATAACACGATCACAAAGAATAGCGTCACGGACAACGACATCGGCATTCAGGTGCAGGGCGGCAATACGGCCAATGTCCAGAGCACGCCGTTCTTCGACCGTGGCGATGCGGCAGAGGGCGGCGCGGTCGTGCAATTGAATTCAATCACTGGCAATTCGATCGGCGCGCGGGCGGTGGGCGACGCGGCTGTCACTGAATTTGACGCCATGCACAACTGGTGGGGCAATGTCACCGGCCCGACCAGCCCGGACAACACCGGCGGCACGGGCGATTCCGCAGTTGGCGTGACGGCGTTCGTTCCCTGGCTGTGCAACGGCGTTGATACATCGGCGGCGGTCGGATTCCAGCCCAACGAAACCGTGTGCGGCGTTGCGACGCGGCTGGTATTCAGCACCGAGCCGGGCGGCGCGAAGGTCGGGCAGCCGCTCGATCCGCAGCCGGTTGTGCGCGTCGAGGATGACGCCGGGCAGTTAATGACCAGCTTCAACGGCCCAATAACGATCACGCTCGGCACCAATCCCGGCAGCGCGACCCTCAGCGGCACGCTTACCGTCACTGCCACCAACGGCGTGGCGACCTTCACCAAGCTGTCCATCAATCAATCGGGAACCGGCTACACGCTGGTTGCCACCGCCGCTGGCCTGACACAGGCCACCAGCGCGCCGTTTGATGTCAGCGGTGTTGCCACGCGGCTCGTGTTCGGCACGCAGCCGGGCGGCGCGAAGGTCGGGCAGCCGCTGAATCCACAGCCGGTCGTGTATGTTCAGGATGATAACGGGGTGCTGGTGAGCAGCTTTAACGGCCCAATAGCGATCACGCTCGGCGCGAACCCTGGCGGGGCGACACTCAGCGGCACGCTTACCGTCACTGCCACCAACGGCGTAGCGACCTTCACCAACCTGTCCATCAATCAATCAGGAACCGGCTACACGCTGGTTGCCACCGCCGCTGGTCTGACGCAAGCCACCAGCGCGCCGTTCGACATCACCGAGGTCAAGGAACCAGTTCCGTCCTATCCGCTTTACCTGCCGCTCATCATGCGCAGCTAAACGACACAGCGGTATTCCGGCGCACATGGCTCCGCCTTTGATTGGGCGGAGCCATGTGTTTGTCAGAGTGATTTATCACGGTGTTTACGATGGCGAATACCATTACGGATGCGCTAAACCCGTTCCAATCTTCGTTCTTTTCATAAAGCCTGCCGCTCATGCGGGCAGAGCCACAGTGAAAGGAACGACATCATGGCAGCATCGAAAAAAGCACTTGTGCTCTCCGGCGGCGGCGGGCGCGGCGCGTACCACATCGGCGTGATCGAGGCGCTGGTCGAGCAGGGCTGGATGGAGGATGGCAAAGGGCCAGACATCATCGCCGGTACCTCGATCGGCGCGATCAACGCCGCAGCGCTGGCCTCTGGCATGACGGTGGCGCAACTGCGCCAGTGCTGGCTGTCCATGCACACCGAAGATGTCCACCGGCTTTCGAGTGATATTCCGCCGGTCAGCCGCCCGCTGCTGCGCTTTCTGCTGCGCAGTATCCTGACCTCAGAAGCCCACGACAATCCATCAGCCGATCTGCCAAACGACGAGAAATCCATGAGCGCGCAGGGCTTGATCACCCGTCTGCGCGATGTATTTCGGGTCAAGCCATTCCGCAGCCTGCTCGATACCACGCCATGGCGCTCGACTCTCAGCCACTGGATGAACTTCGCGCGCATCAACAGCGAGCATGCCCCAGCGCTGTTGCTTGCCGCGACAAACCTGCAAAGCGGTGGCCTGGAAGTGTTCTGCAACCGCGACCGGCCCGGCCACCCGCGCGACACGATCACGCTCAACCATCTGATGGCATCCTCCAGCATTCCGATTGTGTATCCATGGACCGAGCTTGACGGTGCGAAATACTGGGATGGCGCGGTGCTGGCGAACACGCCGCTCGGCCCGGTGATCGACCTGGCAGGCGACGAGGACGTGGACATCGTGGTGGTCATGATGACGCCGTGGCACGAAGATTCTGCCATGCAGGCACAGCTTGAAGATGTTCCGCAAGACCTCGTTCAGGCGCTTTCGCTCACGCTTGACTGGGCGCTGCTGGCCTCGTACCGCGCCGCGCTAAAAAGCCTCCGCAGCTACAACCGGCTGGCCGAGGCGGCTGAGAAGCTGGAGCGCGCCGCCGAGCAGAGCGGCGACTGGACGCTGCGCATGCAAGGGCCGGTGCCGCGCCGTATCTCGGAACCGACCGTGGTCGCGCCCGAAGATCTCATATCGCTGGAATGGATCGTCGATTATGAGGAACGGAATCACCACGCGCTGTTCGCGCAGGGCAAAGCCGATGCCATGCGGGCGCTGCGCGAGCGCGGCGTGTAGTGTATTATCCCCATGACGAGACGGAACCTAGACAGCACGATGTGTTTTTAAATACAGTAACACCAAAAATGTTATAAGGAGATAGATGGATGAACTCTGAGCAGCGCGTTTCCCGTGGAGCAAGCAACCAACAAGTTGCGCGTGCTGGTGAATATTTCGTAGCCACTGAATTAAATAAGCGTGGTGCCTATGCTGTGACTTTTGCGGGTAACATGCCGAAGATTGATTTGCTGGCTTGTAACGCAGATCAAAGCCGCACAGTTCAGATCCAAGTCAAAACAAAAAAGGGCCGGGGGTCGTGGCATGCTAGTATCATTGATTGTATCGCCATGGAAGCACCGCCCAATCCACTGGATGTTATAACGTTTTGGGTTTTTGTCGAGCTTGGTCAATATGATATGGCACCAGGCTATTGGATTGCCCCTGATTGGTGGATGCGAAATGATATTTATTGGGCGCATCAAGCCTATTTAGATCGGCATGGCGTAAGGCGCGCCAAAAATCCCGACTCAACTCATCATTCAATTGAAGAAAAACGGCTCTCGAAGTGGCGAGGCGAGTGGGAGATTTTAGGTATCTTTGGAGCATAGCGGCACTTCGAGATCAATATTGGCTGACGCGTCTCAGATCGATCCGTGTTCAGTAACCAAATCACCTACTCCTAAAGGAGGTGCGCGATGAGTCCAGCACGCATGGCACGCCTGGAATCGGCGATGCGCGTCGTCCTTGCATTCAACGAAGCCTTCAATCGCCATGATGTCGCCGGGATGATGCAACTCATGAGCGATGATTGCGTCTTCGAAAACACGGCCCCCGCGCCGGACGGCACGGTATACGCCGGAAAGCAAGCCGTCACGCAGTTCTGGCAGGATTTCTTCCGCGCCTCGCCCCATGCTCACATCACTATCGAGGAGATTTTTGGGCTTGGCATGCGCTGCATGATGCGCTGGCGCTACGACTGGATCGATGAGGCCGGAACAGCGGGCCATGTTCGTGGCGTCGATCTTTTCACTGTCAAGAACAACCTGATCAGCGAAAAGTTATCCTACGTCAAGGGCTAGCTCGGCCACCGACACAACCACGGCAGCCTTTACTCTTTCCTCACATCGCTTCTTTTCCAACAGAAAAACGCATGAAGCGCCATGCCGCATAGCCAGTGAACTCATCGTCTGGTTTCGCGTATGACAAAACGTGTCTGGTATAATGACGATGAACTGAGATAAACTCCACGCCCTCGAACGACGTACCAAGAGGAACTGTATGGCTGATATTTCGAGCACTTCCGGCATCCCAATCAAGCCGGTGTACCATGCCGACGACGCCGGCGCGCCGCAGCCCGACCCCGGCCAGTATCCCTACACGCGCGGCATCTACCCGACCATGTATCGCGGGCGGCTGTGGACCATGCGGCAGTACGCGGGCTTCGC
>DASTWM010000407.1:0-3822 GCA_035765855.1 Roseiflexaceae bacterium | reverse complement strand
GAGCAGTGGAACGACGACGTTTGAAGTAGCCCGCCAGCTTCGTACGCGCTCCAACCTCACCGTTATCACCAATTCGCTCCTTGTCATCAACGAACTTGCGAGCGCGGCAAATATTACGCTGGTCACGCTCGGCGGGATTTTGCGCCGCAGCGAGTTTTCCATGATCGGCCATATTACCGAGCAGGCGCTCGCTGAATTGCGGGCCGATAAAGTGATCATCGGCATCCGCGCGATTGATTCAACGCATGGTCTCACAAACGACTACCTGCCGGAGACTATGACAGACCGCGCAATTCTGCGCAGCGGGCGTACCGTCATCGTCGCCGCCGATCACACCAAGTGCGAGCGGATGGCACCCGCGTTTGTCGCGCCAGTCAGCGCCATGCACATGCTCATTACCGATACGGACGCGCCGCTCGCGTTTGTCGAAGCGCTGCGTGAACAGGGCGTCCAGGTGTTGACGGTGTAGTGTACACATGAAAGGCAACCTGTATGCAAGCTCCCGGATACCACACTCGCAACGAAATCTTCTCGCAGCCGGAGGCATGGACGGCAACGCTCGATACGTTTCGCGGCTATGCCGACGAATTGCGGGCGCTCTGGCAAAACGGGCAGTATGACTCGGTCGTTTTCACCGGCTGCGGCTCGCCGTACTATCTCGCGCTTACTGCCGCCAGCATGTTTCAGGAATTCGTTGGCACGCCAGCGCGCGGCGTTCCCGCTTCAGAAATTTGGTTGAACCAGCAGGCGGTCTTGCCACCTGCCGGGCGCACGCTGCTGATTACGCTCAGCCGCTCGGCCGAAACAACCGAGACGATCCGCGCCGTTGAAACGTTCCGCGCCGCCGGGCGTGGCGATGTGCTGACGCTCTCGTGCTACCCCGACCGTCCGTTGGCAACGATCGGCGACGTTAATCTCGTTTTTCCAGCCGGGCAGGAAGAAAGTATGGCGCAGACCCGCGCCTTCACGACGCTGCAACTGGCTGCGACAGCACTTGTGGCGCTGTGGGCCAATCGCGATGATTTGCTTGAACAGCTTCAGCAGTTGCCGGATGTCTGCCGCCGCATTCTGGAAACGTACAGCCCGCTCATGCACACACTCGGGACGGATACCTCGATCAACCGCTTCTACTTCCTCGGCTCTGGCGCGCGCTACGGCCTGGCATCCGAACTGAGCCTCAAGATGAAGGAGATGTCGATCAGCCACAGCGAGCCGTTTCATGTGCTTGAGTTTCGCCACGGGCCGCGCGCCATGGCAACAGATGGCGCGCTGATCGTCGGCCTGGTTTCTGAGTCGAATCAAGCGCACGAGCAGGCCGTGCTGGAGGATATGCGTGCTCAGGGCGCGCGCAGTCTTGCGATTGGCGAGCATGGAACCGATGTAGCATTCGACTCAGGCGTGCATGAAGCCGTCCGCAACCTGCTCTACCTGCCAGTTGGGCAGATGCTGGCTTTCGAGCGCGCCCTGCACAATGGCTCCAACCCCGACCAACCGGCCAATCTGGCGGCCGTCGTCACGTTGAAATGAAAGGAGGGGTATAAAAGTTAGCTGCGGTCGCCACTTGATGAGGTGCCATACAAAAGATTGTGAATAGTTGCCATGAAAGAGGTCCAAGGAGGATCACGATGAAGCAACGGTTGCTTTTGTTCATGTTGATAAGTGTGCTGGCGCTGGCGGGGTGCGGCGGCTCAGCACCAGTTACATCGGACCAACAGGGAACCGGACAAGGGACGGGAGTCCCGGCTGGCGCGGAAGCGGACAGCACGGCGGCGGCGCTTCAGGCGACTGAACAGGCAGGTGTCGTTTCGCAGCCGGAAGAAGGCAAAGAGAACGTCACATGGTGGACGCATAATAACCAGGCGTTCGTCGCTGCTAACAAAGAGATGATCAAGCGTTTCGAGGCAGCAAACCCGAACATTCACATCGTTTATCAATTCTTCCCCTACGACATCTTCATCAACAAACTGCAAACCGCCTACGCCTCCAGCACCGAGCCAGACATTCAGCAAATGTTCGGCACATGGGTGACAGATTACGCCAAAAAGGGGCTGCTTGCCGAAGTGCCAACCGAGAAAGCGCAACTCGATAGCCAGTTCTGGCCGGCGGCGCTCGGCGCGTACACCTGGGAGGGCAAGGTCTACGGCATGCCGCACGAATACAATCTCGAAAATGGCGGCATGCTGGTCAATGTGAAGATGTTCAAGGATGCCGGGCTCAGTTATCCAAAAACATGGGATGAGATCGTCGCCGACGGAAAGAAACTGGCCGTGTGGAACGGCGACACGCTCCAACGCTCCGGCTTCGCCTTCACCAACAATGACTCGATCACCTTCATGTTCCTTTCGATGATCCTTCAGCAAGGCGCGAGCTACTGGGACAAAGACGGTGTGCATGTCAACTTCAACACGCCCGAGGCGCAGAAGGCATGGTTGTTCGAAACAGGCCTGGAGACGCAGGAGAAAGTGACCCAGGAACGCGCCTATCCAACAACCATCGATACATTCGATGTCTTCTTCCAGGGCAAGGCAGCGATGGGCTATCGCGGGCCGTGGGTGATTGGTGTCGCGAAGGACACCTACCCCGACATGAAATACCCGTCCGACTACGAGTATATCTCGGTTCCATCGTTCACAGACGGCCAGCCGCCGCTTTTCGCGGCTGAGTCGGGATGGGGCGAGGTGGTTTCCAATCGTTCGCAGCACAAGGATGCGGCCTTCAAGTTCATGCAGTTCATGGCGCAGCAGGACAATGCCCGCGACTGGAACATCACCACGTTCACGGTTCCCGCGCTGAAGGCGCTCAAGGACAACCCGGACATTCTCAAAACCGCGCCGGCGCTGAAGACATCCTTTGAGGCGTTGCAGTACGGCCAGTGGGTTGGCCCGGTGCAGAACCGCGACCAGTTCTGGCAAATCATCCACGATCACTACACTGCCGTCGCGCTCGGCAAAGAGAAAGCCGCCGATTCACCGGCCAAGATCACCAGCGAAATCAATGCCATGATTGACGGATACGTCGGGCCGTAACTGTTGTCTGACTCGGTCGCGCCGCTGCCGTGCCCATGCATGTTCGCATGGTGGCGGCACGCTGAGTAAAGGAGCGTTGTCATATGTCCACCGCCACGCCATCTGAAGCGACCCGCGTTCGTTCGCGCCCGCGCCGGGCCCGCGCGCCGGGGCATGCCGCCCGCATGCGCTTTGTCGCAATTGTGCTGACGCCGATCATGCTGGTTTTCTTCGTGTTCTCGTTCCTGCCGATTGGCATCAGCATTTTTCTGAGCCTGTATCGCTACAGCCCGCTCGACATGAACGCGCCGTTCATCGGCCTGCGCAACTATACATTTGCCTTCACCAAAGATCCGGTGTTTCAGCAGAGCCTGAGAAACACCCTGCTGTATGTGATCATTGCGGTGCCGCTCAATATCGTGCTGACGCTGCCGATCGCGCTGGCGCTCAACACGATTCAGTGGCTGAAACCGTTCTTCCGCGCCATTTATTTCATGCCAGCGATCACCTCGCTGGTCGCCGTCTCGCTCGTCTGGCTGTACTTGCTCGACCCGCAGGCCGGGCTGGTCAACACGGCGCTGACGAGCATCGGTCTGCATGGCCGGTCGTGGCTCGGCGAGCCGGAGACGGCCCTGTATGCGCTGATCGTGGTGGCAGTCTGGCAGGATATGGGCTACAACGTGATCGTCTTTCTGGCGGGTCTCCAGACCATCCCCGACACCTTCTACGAGGCCGCCATGGTCGATGGCGCGAACACCTGGCAGCGTTTCCTGCACATTACTCTGCCGCTGCTCAGCCGGACGACGCTGTTTGTCAT
>DASTWM010000406.1:0-5004 GCA_035765855.1 Roseiflexaceae bacterium | reverse complement strand
CACGCTAAGAACAAGCGATCATGAAAGCACGGCACTACCTGCCGGAAGATGAAAAGGCAGCACCGCCCAACCCCTGGCAGCGCGGCCAGCAAGCACGATGATGGTACAACCGACTAACGCCTACTACGCCGAGCGATAACGGCCACACTACGCTGTGTTGGCGTTGCTTCTTTACGCTCTGCAAAGAAGCAATGTTTCGCTGTGTTATGGATTGGAATCGTTGGCACCCTGATAGAGGATGAGGAAATCTATGACTACGCCGAGTGATGCGAGTGAGCATACAATTGCTGGCACTGTGCGGGTGCTCGAAGGGGTTTACAGCCCGCAGCTCGATAATACCCGAGATATTCTTGTGTATCTGCCGCCCGGGTACGAGGCTGGCGCTCAGCGTTACCCGGTTCTTTACATGCACGACGGCCAGAATCTGTTCGACGATGCCACAAGCTATACATGCGAGTGGCAGGTCGACGAGACGATGGAGGAACTGAGCCATGCCGGCTACCCGGCCATCGTCGTTGGCATTCATAATGTGGCTGGCGAGCGCATCAATGAGTACGGCCCGTTTGAAGATTTTGAGCATGGCGGCGGCAAAGGCGAGCAATACGGAGCCTTCATCGTCGAAACGCTGAAGCCGCAGATCGACCAGGAGTTTCGCACGCTGCCCGACCGGACGCACACCGGCATCATGGGATCGTCCATGGGCGGCCTGATCAGCCTGTATGCTTTTTTCCGCCACCGTGAGGTGTTTGGCTTCGCGGGCATTATGAGTCCATCGCTGTGGTTTGCTGAGCGCGCGATCTTCGACTTCGTGCGCGAGACGCCGTTTATCCCCGGCATTATGTACATGGACGTTGGCCGGATGGAAGGCGCTGAAGAACTGGCCGACTTCCGGCGCATGTGCGCGCTGCTGATCGACAAGGGCTTTCGGCCCGGCAGCGACCTGCTGTGCGTCGAAGAGCCGACCGCTGATCACGGCGAGCCAGCCTGGTCGGGACGGCTGCATGCCGCGCTGCGCTTCCTGCTTGAGCACCCAACCCAAAGCCCGCCCATTCCGGTGGTCAGTACCGTGCGCGGCTACACCTCGCGCGCGATCTGGCCCGGCCAGCCTTACCCGCTCGGCGCGACATGGGACGGCCAGGGCGTGAACTTTGCGCTGTATTCCGAAGGCGCAACCGCCGTCGAATTGTGTTTGTTCGATTCGCCCGACGCCGCGCACGAGAGCGAGCGCATCCGCATGCCGGAATACACCGACCGTGTCTGGCATGTGTACCTGCCCGGCCTGCAACCCGGCCAACTATACGGCTACCGCGTGTACGGATCATACGATCCCCAGCGCGGCCAGCGCTTCAACCCGGCCAAGCTGCTCGTCGATCCGTATGCCAAGGCGATCAGCGGGCCGATTGACTGGAACGATACCATCTACGGCTATACGATTGGCGATCCGGCTGCGGATCTTTCATTTGATGAGCGTGACAGCGCGCCGTTCATGCCGCGCAGTGTCGTGCCGGATGGGGCCTTCGACTGGGGCGACGACAAGCCGCCGCGCACGCCGCTGCACGACTCGATTATCTATGAGCTGCATGTGAAAGGTTTTACGCGCCGCCACCCGGACGTGCCAGAAAACCTGCGCGGCACGTATGCTGGTCTCGCGTATCCACCTGTGCTCGAATATCTTCAGTCGCTCGGCATCACCGCCGTGGAACTGCTGCCGGTCCACCACCGCGTTGATGATCGCCACCTGGTTGAAAAGGGGCTGCGCAACTACTGGGGCTATAACACGCTCGGCTACTTCGCGCCGGATGGGCGCTCCAGCAGCGCTGGAGCGCTCAGCCAGCAGATCCTTGAATTCAAAGCCATGGTCAAGACGCTGCATGCCGCCGGAATTGAGGTCATTCTCGACGTGGTGTACAACCACACCGCCGAGGGCAATCACCTCGGCCCGACGCTTTCCATGAAGGGCATTGACAACACTGCGTATTACCGGCTGGTGCGAGGCAACGAGCGCTTCTACATGGACTACACCGGCACCGGCAACAGCTTGAACATGCTGCATCCGCGCACGCTGCAACTGGTCATGGACAGTTTGCGCTACTGGGTGCTCGACATGCATGTCGATGGTTTCCGCTTCGACCTGGCATCGACGCTGGCGCGCGGCCTGCATGAAGCCGACCGGCTGTCGGCCTTCTTCGACATCATTCACCAGGATCCGGTGCTGTCGCAGGTGAAGCTGATTGCTGAGCCATGGGACGTCGGCCCCGGCGGTTATCAGGTCGGCCATTTCCCGATTCTGTGGGCGGAATGGAACGGCAAGTACCGCGATACCGTGCGCCAGTTTTGGAAGGGTGACGAAGCGCAAATCGCCGAAATGGCCTATCGTCTGGCAGGTTCCAGCGACTTATACGAGTCGACCGGACGCCGCCCGTATGCCTCGATTAACTTCATCACCGCCCATGATGGCTTCACGCTGCGCGACCTGGTGAGCTATAACGAGAAGCATAACGAGGCCAATGGCGAAAATAATACTGATGGCGAAAGCCATAATAATTCATGGAATTGTGGCGTCGAAGGGCCAACTGACGATCCTGGTGTAAACGCGCTCCGCGCGCAACAACAGCGCAATCTGATGGCGACACTGCTGCTGTCGCAGGGCGTGCCCATGCTGCTCGGCGGCGACGAATTCGGGCGCACGCAGGGCGGCAACAACAACGCCTACTGCCAGGACAACCGGATTAGCTGGGTGGATTGGAATTTGAGCGAGGACGGCCAGGCGCTGCTGGCGTTCACGCGCAAACTTATTGAGATCCGCAAGGCGCACCCGGTGCTGCACCGGCGCTCATTCTTTCAGGGCCGCAGCATCCACGGCTTGCAAATCAGCGACATCGATTGGTTCCGCCCGGACGGCCAGCAGATGAGCGACGAGGAGTGGAATGGTGGATGGGTGCGCAGCCTGGGCCTGCTGCTGAACGGCCAGATCATGGACGAGTGGGACATGCGCGGGCGGCATGTGCAGGACGAAGTATTGTTCCTGCTGCTGAATGCCTACCATGAGCCGGTGCCGTTCACGCTGCCGGGCAGCGCCGCTGACCCGAATTGGACCATGCTGATCGATACGTCCGATCCAAATAACAGCGATTCACCGGCCTTCCGGCCCGGGCAGGAATACCCGCTGCAAGGGCGCTCGCTGGTGCTGCTCGTGCAGCATGTACCAGAAAGGAACGCGTAACCAGGCGAGGCCGCTTGCTTGCCGCCAATATCTGGTACCATGGCGCAATGCATGCGCGCTGCAACCGCGCGCGTGGCTTGAACGTATATCAGCATGTGAAGCGGCCAAACCAATTGGAGAAGAGCATGTACAGTTCCACAGGTGCGCAGCCCATGATCGAGGCAATCGGCTTGCAGAAAAGCTACGGCGACACGCAGGCGGTGAAGGGCGTCGATCTCCATGTGCAGCCTGGCGAGATTTTTGGCTTTCTGGGGCCGAATGGCGCAGGCAAAACCACCACAATCAAGATGCTGATCGGGCTGCTGCGGCCCACGGCAGGCGTCGCGCGCATCGGCGGCCATGACATTCAGCGCGAGCCGATCGCCGCGAAATCGCTGATCGGCTACGTACCCGACGAGCCGTATCTGCCGGAGAAGCTGTCGGCGCGCGAGTTTCTGGATTTTACCGCCGGCCTGTATCAACTCGATCAGGTTGAGGCCCGGCGGCGCGGCGAGGAGTTGCTGCGGTTGTTCGGCCTGCATGATCGTGGCGACGAGATGCTGGGCGGTTATTCGCATGGCATGCGCCAGAAGGCGGCGCTGGCTGGCGCGCTGCTGCACAACCCCAAAGCCTTTTTTCTGGACGAGCCGACCGTGGGGCTGGACCCGCGCAGCGCCCGGCTGATCAAAGATATTCTGCGTGAGGTTTCCGAACGCGGCACGGCGGTGTTCATGACCACGCACATTCTTGAAATTGCCGAGCGCATGTGCGACCGCGTGGCGATCATCAGCGACGGGCGGGTGATTGCCGTTGGCACGATGGAGGAGTTGCGCGCCGGGCGCACGGGCGAAAGCCTGGAAGATATTTTCCTCGACCTGACCGGCGGCGCGGAAGAAGCCGAGATCGCCGACGCGCTGGCATAATATACCCTCACCCTGCAGCTGCCGCCGCTTCCCTTCCCCCCGCCATACCGGCCTCGATATGGCGGGGAGAGGGACCGAGGGTGAGGGCGAAACCTTCATGATATTCCCCTATTGCGCCAACTGGCACTGCTGGTCCCAGGACCACTTGCCCAGCGAGCCTGGCCCAACCGCCCCAGTCGCCGGGTTAAGCTCCAGCCGCCCGCGCTCGAAGTATTGCACCGTCGTCGGCGTTCCGTTGATATCCTCGGTCATCTGCGCTGACAACGGCCTGCCAAGCCGCCAGTCACCGTAATACTGGTTGTACCAGGTCTTAAACGGTCCTTGCAGATCATGGTCGCCCGGCCCATAGCCACGGCTGCTCGTGAACGCGCTGCCAATCGCCACCGGCCACACGACAATCTGAATCTGCTGCGCCTGTGGCAGCATTGCATAATTCGGGTACTTTGTCGCTGCTTCAGGATGGAATTCAAGCACGGCATGCTCGAAGTATTGCACCACGCGCCCGTCGGACGGGCGCACATACGCCTCGGTCAGCGGCAGGCCGAAGCTGCCCTGCCCGCCGAACAAGCGCCATGCCCATCGAAATTGTAGTTTGACATAATGGCTACTGCCCGGTATGAGCAACGCGCCATTCATGCCGCCAAACGGCCCTGGATGATCCGATGTCAGTTCGAGGTTGCTGGTGGCGGCGCTCGGCAGCGGCCCGGCAGCATACGCGCGGAACACCTCCGCGGCGGGCTTCAGCGAGCCATCCGCGCGATACAGGCCGTAATAATCACCGTCAGTGTCCCAGCGAGCCGTCGGGCCGGAATCCCAATCGCGCAAGTCCCACGCCACAAATCCAACAACACGGCCCTGCGTCGCCTGAATCATGGTGCG
>DASTWM010000405.1:0-4743 GCA_035765855.1 Roseiflexaceae bacterium | reverse complement strand
CTGACGCACCACCTCATGGACGACCAGGTGCGGCGGCTCAAAGAGGGCGACACGCTGCGCTACCATGACGAAACCAAAGCGTTTGTGGACGAGTCGGTCAAGCTGCTGCGCGGCATGAAGATTGACGACTTCGGGCGGCTGCTGCACGACGCGTGGGAGGTCAAGAAGTCCTTTTCGCCCTACATCGCGCCGCCAGTTGTCGAAGAGATCTATGAACGGGCGCGCCAGCATGGCGCATGGGGCGGCAAGATCACCGGCGCTGGTGGCGGCGGCTTCATGGTATTCGCATGCCCGTTCGACCGGCGGCTCGAACTGGAGCGGGTGCTGACCGAAGCGGGCGTGCGCATGCGCCCGTTCTCCTTCACAACACAGGGCGTGCATGCCTGGAGCGTCGAGGTCGAGAAAGACAAGCAACATTAACCACGAAGACCCGAAGACACGAAGATTTGAAGGTAGCATATTGAGAATTGAGGATAGCTCGCATCTGATTTGTACTCTTCTATCTTCTATTCTCGATCTTCCTATCTTCTATCCTTTGTGTCCTTTGTGCCTTTGTGGTGAGTCAAAGAGGATGTATGAGCGAGCGGAAGCGTCTGGTTGTGATTGGCGGTGTGGCGGCGGGCATGGGCGCGGCATCCAAGGCGCGCCGCGTCAATCCCGATCTTGAGATCGTCGTGTTCGAGCAGGGCGATTGGATCTCGTACAGCGCATGCGGATTGCCGTACTTCGTCGGCGGGCTGGTCGAGAACGAGCGGAAGCTCATTGCTCGCACGGTGGCCGAGTTCGCCAAACAAAACATTGACGCGCGGCTGCGGCATGCGGTCACATTGATTGATACGAGCAACAAAACCGTGCGCGTGCTGAACAATGCTGAGCCTGATACCGAGCCGATGGACGTGCCGTATGACGAGTTGATCATCGCCACTGGCGCGCGCCCGTTCCGCCCGCCTGTTCAAGGCATTGACCTCAAGGGCGTGTTCCATCTGTACACCATGCCGGACGCATTGGCCATTCGTGAGTACATTGACACGCGCCAGCCCAGGCATGCCGTGATCGTCGGCGGCGGCTACATCGGGCTGGAGGCGGCGGAAAACCTCGAACGACGCGGCATCAAGATCGCCGTGGTGCAGCGCCCGCCGCAGCTTTTCTCCAGCGTCGATCATGAAATCACTGATCTCGTCGCGCAGGAGTTGGATCGCCATGGCGTTGACTTAACGTTGGGCAACAGCGCGCTTTCCGCATGCGAAGGCGAAGATGGCCGCGTGACCTGCATTCAGACCACGCAGGGCAAGCTCGACACAGACATGGTGCTGCTGGCGACCGGCGTGCGTCCTAACAGCGAGCTTGCGGCGGGCGCGGGCATCAAGCTTGGCGCGAAGGGCGCAATTGCCGTAGACGACCGCCTGCGAACCAGCGCGCCGAATGTCTACGCGGCCGGCGACTGCGCCGAGCACTTCGACCGCGTGACTGGCCAGCCGAACTGGGTGCCGCTCGGCACGACTGCCAATAAGCAGGGCCGCATCGCGGGAACCAACGCGGCCGGCGGCGACGAGCGCTTCCGTGGCATTGTCGCCACCACCATCACGCGCGTGTTTGATCTGGAAGTGGGACGCACCGGCGTCACGTCGCGGGAAGCCGAGCGGCATGGCATGGACGTTGCTACCGCTGTCGTGGACTACACCGACATCGCGGGTTACTATCCCGGCCACGCGCCCATCCGCGTCAAGCTGATTGCCGAGAAGGGCAGCGGGCGGCTGCTGGGCGTGCAGGCGGCTGGCAAGGGCGTGGACAAGCGGATTGACGTGGCGGCGACGGCGCTAACCGCTGGCATGACCGTCGAGGAATTTGCCTGGCTGGATCTGAGCTACGCGCCGCCGTTCAACAGCGTGTGGGACCCGCTGCTGGTCGCGGCGAATAACGTCATGAAGGAGTTGTGAGATTAATTGGTTGCGAGCGATGGGTACGCGCTTAGGGGAAGTAGCGGTAGATGTCACGCCGATGAAGGAAGCGCACAAAGGTTACGCTGTCGCCCTCAACCACAATCCCAATTCGGTAGTCGCCGATCCGAATCTTGTTCGATGATAGCCTGAACTTCCTGGCGCAAGGCTTTCCGTCGCACCTTCTTGAGATCTTTGGCAAAACGTCGACGAAAGACAACCTGCATTTTAGGCTCTCAACAGAGCGAAAATGTCCTCTCGGCTGACGACCTCGGTCTGTTCACCTTCTTTAATCGCCTCAACAAGGGCGATATCTTCGAGTGCTTCGGTGAGCAGAGCAGAGAACCATTCCCGGCGTTGATCAAGAACTTCGCTCAGTGTCTCTTTCAGAAGCGTCTTGAACTGGTCCGCATCGGGTCCACTGATTGTCATACCTGCCTCCAAAGCCAACATTACATATTTCAGGAGTATTCTACCACGTTTGAAAATACCCGCGAGCCGCGACTATGTGCGCTGAACATGAACGCTAGCTACAAGCCCCCGCAGCACTGCCGCATACACCCGCATGCGTTCCGCACGTAGCGAGCGCTTGTGGCCCAGCAGCCATTTGCCCGCCTCAATCGCTAGTTCAAGGCTGTAGGCCGCCAGCAGAAACACGCGCAACAGGGTTGCAAACGCACGACCATAGCGCATGCGGGCATAGCGCATGCGGCTCTGGTGAAAATTGATGTAGCGCCGTGCCGGAGCCTGCTCGCTGCTCTTGCCTTCATGGTGGATGATCACAGCGGAAGGAAGGTACATGATTGAATGAGCAGGTGAGCGGGTGAGCGGGTGAGCGGGTGATTGTATCCTCTCCTTGTCTCCTTGTCTCCTTGTCTCCTTGTCTCCTGTTCCGCATATCCGCTCCTGCCACTCCAATTCCTCAGAATACATGGCAAAGCCCTCGTCGAGCAGCCCGGCCCGCTCGATGGCTTCGCGCCGCACCAGCAGCGCCGCGCCGACCAGCCAGCCGACTGGCTGCTCCACGTCGTCGGGCATGTCGGCCATGCGGTAGCGCCGCGCCCATGGGTTGCCCGGCCAGCGCGTCTCAAGCGGCGTGCTTTCCCAGAAGAACACACCGGGTGATGGAAAGCGGCGGCGCGACGGCTGCGGGCTGCCGTCGGGATAGCGCAGCTGCGGGCCGACCACCATGACATCCGGGTGCGCGTCGAGGTAGCGCACAAGCTGCGGGATCGCGTCGCCAACTACTTCCGTGTCGGGGTTGAGCAGCAGAACGTAATCGAGTTTTGAGTTTTGAGTTTTGAGTTTTGAATCATCGGTTCCGTAACTCATAACTCCTGACTCAGAACTCAGAACTACCCGAAGGGCGATGTTGTTCCCACCCGAAAAGCCCATGTTCGCGCCCGGCTCCAGCAGCAGCACTTCCGGGTGCTCCGCGCGCAACATCGCAGGCGTGCCGTCGCTCGAGGCGTTGTCCACGACAATGACCGTGTAGTCGATGCCGGAGCCTGCCAGCGAAGCATGCACCGACGCGATGCAGCGGCGCAGCAGGTCGCGCGTGTTCCAGGAGACGATGATGACGGCGAGAGTTACCATATTGACAAGGTGACAAAATGACAAGATGATAAAATGACAAGATCAAGGCGTTTGACGTTCGATCATCTTGTCACCCTTCATCTTGTCATCTTGTCAGGTTTTCCAGTCCCTTCAGGTGTACGAACTTCACAAGCTCAAAATACGCCAGCGTCGCGCACAAAAATAATCCCAGCATGCCGTCGCGCCATCCGCCCAGCCGAATGAAGCGCCGCACGAACTCGCGCAACGGCGCGCCCACAAAGTTGCGCCAGCGCGCGCGCCGCCCTTCACGCCAGAGCGTCTGCGCCTCATGGATGGCGTAGTTGGTCTGCTTGCGCCACAATTCGTCGAGCCGCTCGATGTTCAGGTGCAGCAGGTGCTCATGCAGGTAGCCCGCCTGGCCGTCGAGTTCGGCGTACTCATGCACCTGCCGCGCTTCGTCGTAGCGCGTATGGCCGCGCCGCAGCAGCCGCAACTGGTGGTCGGGATACCAGCCGCCGCCGTGGAGCGTTTTGCCGAAGAACTGATTGTAGCGCGGAATCCAGTAGCCGACTGGTGACAAGGTGACAAGGTGACAAGGTGACAAGGTGACAGAAGCATCCGCCATCTTGTCATCTTGCCATTTCGTCATCTCGACAGGATTTGATACAATCGCTCGAATTTCTTCCTGAAGTTCAGGCGTCACGCGCTCGTCCGCATCCAAAAAAAGCACCCATTCACCATGACACAAATCAAGCGCGCGGTTGCGCTGCGCCCCGAAGCCGCGCCACGACTCCACGACGACGCGCGCGCCAAGCTCGCGGCTGATCGCTGCTGTGCGGTCGCGGGTGCGCTCGTCGAGCAACACCAGCGTCTCGTCGGCCAGCTCGGCCACGCTGCGAATCGCATTGCCGATGTGCCGCGCCTCGTCGCGGGCGATGATGGAGACGGAGAGCGACGATGGACGATGGACGATAGTATGCGCGGGTGAGCAGGTGAGCAGGTGAGTATGGATTTCGTCATCTCCCTGTCTCCTCGTCTCCTTGTCTCCCTGTTGTCGTTCGTCATCCGTCATAACTGCGCCACCTTGCCATATGCCCACAGCCTCGCACGCAGTTCGTCACGGCTAATGTGGCCGCGCGCATAATCACGCCAGGCCAGCAGCGCCAGCCGCAGCATGCCCGCGCGAATAATTCGGCGGTGCCAGCACACTATGCGCGCCGGGTAGTGCGTGCGAAAGAAGCGCAACCGA
>DASTWM010000404.1:0-6432 GCA_035765855.1 Roseiflexaceae bacterium | reverse complement strand
GCGCGCGCTGGTCGAGCAGGTGATTGGCGCGGAGGGCGGCGTGTTCAAGTCGCTCACGCGCGAGGATGTCGAGGTGTTGTTTTCGTAGCCTGCGGTTAGAAACCGCAGGTTAGCGTACGAAACGCGCCGAAGCGCGTTCATATCGTTTAATACGCGCTTCAGCGCGTTTGGAACTGGTAACGTGGGGGCTTCCAGCCCTGTGGACAAGGAGGATGCATGGCGTTCTGGCGCGCATACCACCATCTCGTCTGGCCGACAAGGCACCGCGCACCACTTGTGACAGATGCGGTCGAAGAGCGGCTCTACCCGTACCTCATTAAGCGCGCCGTGGGATTGGATGTATACGTCTATGCAATCAATGGCTGGCACGACCATGTTCATCTGGCGCTCGCCATTCCGCCTAAATTGGCGGTTGCGGACGCTGTAAAGGATTTGAAGGGTGCAAGTACGCACTACATCAACCATGAACTTGAACATGCCGGGCGCTTTGCCTGGGCGCGCGGTTACGGCGTCTTCACCTATGGCGAACGCCAGCGAGCGATCGTCGAGGCATATATTCTTCATCAGAAGCAGCATCATGCTGACCAAACAACCAATCGTTGGCTTGAACATGCTACCGAGCATGACGAAGGGCCAATCGTGATCACGCCTGATCTCTCATCTCTCCATGAGGAGGCTGCCAACTACGACGTTCTTGGCGAGCCGCTTATCTAATGTAAACTTATATGCTCAACGCGCTTCAGCGCGTTGCGTCTAGTAACGTACGGCTTCGAGCCGCACAAAGGAGCAATCAATGCCTAAAGTCAACAAAGTCGTTCTGGCCTACTCGGGCGGGCTGGACACCAGCATCATCGTGCCGTGGCTCAAGCAGAACTACGGCAACCCGGAAGTGATCTGCTACTGCTGCAACGTCGGGCAGGAGGACGAACTGACTGGCCTGGAAGAAAAAGCCATGGCCAGCGGCGCGTCGAAGTGCTATGTCGAAGACTTGCGCGAGGAATTCGTGCGCGATTTTCTTTTCCCATTGCTGCAATCCGGCGCGGTCTACGAGCGCACCTATCTGCTCGGCACCTCGGTCGCGCGCCCGCTGATCGCAAAGCGCCAGGCCGAGATTGCGCTGCAAGAGGGCGCCGACGCGCTGGCGCATGGATGCACCGGCAAAGGCAACGACCAGGTGCGCTTCGAACTGACCTACATGGCCTTCGCGCCGCACATGCAGGTGATTGCGCCATGGCGCGAGTGGAACATCCGCTCGCGTGAGGACGCGCTGGAGTACGCCGAGGAGCATCACGTTCCGGTAACAGCCACGCTGAAGTCGATCTACAGCCGCGACCGCAATATCTGGCACATCTCGCATGAGGGCGGCATTCTGGAAGATCCCTGGAACGAGCCGGAAGAAGACATGTACACGCTCACAACCTCGCCGGAGAACGCGCCCGACGAGCCGGAGTATGTCACGATTGGGTTTGAGAAGGGCGTGCCGGTCAGCGTAGACGGCGAGAAGCTTGGCCCGGTGGCGCTGCTGAACCGCCTGAACGAGCTTGGCGCGCGAAATGGCGTCGGGCGCACCGACATTGTCGAGAACCGGCTGGTCGGCATGAAGAGCCACGGCGTGTACGAAACGCCCGGTGGAACGATCCTGTACGCGGCGCACCAGGGACTGGAGCAACTCACGCTCGACCGCGACACGCTGCACTACAAAGACGTTGTCGCGCACCGCTACGCCGAACTGGTGTACAACGGCCAGTGGTACACGCCGCTGCGCGAGGCGTTGCAGACGTTCTTTACCTCAACTCAGCAAAACGTCACCGGCGAAGCGCGCATCAAGCTGTACAAAGGCAACGCCATGCTGGTCGGGCGGCGCGCTGCCAGGAGCCTGTACAACCCGGACATCGCCAGCTTCACCATGGGCGAAAGCTACAATCAAAAGGACGCCGAGGGCTTCATCAAGCTGTTCGGCCTGCCGGTCAAGGTCGAGGCGCTGGTCGAGAATTCGTGACAAGATGACCGGGTGACAAGATGACATATCATGAGGCATCACCTTGTCATCTTGTCACTTTGTCAGGAGTGTACTATGTCTCATTCGAACACCGTGGAGTCGTTTACACTTGCCCCCGGCTTCCGCACCGCCGCAGTGGCATGCGGCCTGAAGCCGAGCGGCAATCTCGACCTGGCGCTGGTCGCAGCGGATGGGCCGTGCAGCGCGGCGGGCGTCTTCACCACCAACCGCGTCAAGGCCGCGCCGGTGCTGTATGATCAGGCGGCGCTGGCTGAGAACGCCGTCGGCATCCGCGCCGTGCTGACCAACGCCGGCAACGCCAACGCCTGCACCGGCGAAGAAGGCATCGCCAACACCCGCCGCATGGCCGAATTGACCGCCTACGCGCTGCGTTGCCAGCCAGAAGACGTGCTGATTCTCTCGACCGGCGTGATCGGGCGGCAGTTGCCCATGGACAAAGTGACGCAAGGCATTGCCGAAGTGACCTCCAAAGTGGCGGACACTGCCCCGCTCCAGGCTGCCCGCGCGATCATGACCACCGACACAAAGCCGAAGCTGTCCACCCGGCAGTTCGAGTCGAATGGTCAGACCGTGACGATCAGCGGCTTCTGCAAGGGCGCGGCCATGATCCACCCCAACATGGCGACCATGCTGGCGATCATCACCACAGACGCCATTGTTGAGCCGGACATGCTTCAGGCCGCGCTGCGAGCGGCCGTCGGTCGCAGCTTCAACCGCATCAGCGTGGACGGCGACATGAGCACCAACGACACGGTGCTGCTGCTGGCGTCAGGCGTCTCGGGCGTGACGCTCGACAGCCAGACGCTGCCGCCGTTCACCGAAGCCTTGACCGACATGTGCACCGATCTCGCCAAGCAGATCGTGGCCGACGGCGAGGGCGCAACGAAGATGATCGAAATCACGGTCACTGGCGCGCAGAGCGAAGCCCAGGCCCACATGGTCGCCGACAGCATCGCACGCTCGCCGCTGGTCAAGACGGCTATCCACGGCGGCGACCCGAACTGGGGCCGCATCCTGTGCGCGGCGGGCTACAGCGGCGCGCCGCTCGATCAGGAGCGGCTGCGGCTGTCATTTGGCGATGAGGCACAGCGGCTGCTGGCCGTCGAGCGTGGCATGCCGACCGACTACGATCTCGCGCGGGCCGAAGCCCTGTTCCAGGGCAACCCGGTGCTCATCCAGCTTGATCTTGGCCTGGGCGACTTCGACGCGACGGTCTGGACATGCGATCTGAGCAAGGAATATGTCGATCTCAACGCGCTGTACACGACCTGAGTAAGGCATGCGAAAAGTATCCGCGAAGGCACGCAGAAAGAATCCGCGAAGTACGCGAAGAAGCGCGAAACTCTAGTGTGCCTTCGCATTTTTATTACTGATCGTACACTCGTTTATATACCTTAACGAAACTTCGCGTTTCTTCGCGGATCATACTCATGCGCACCCGTTTCTTTAGATCGAAACAGTTCCTTCAGAGCGTCGCAGCGATTGCTGTGCTGTGCGCGTTTGCATTAGCGCTGCTGTGGGGGCCGGTTGTGCGCGGGGAAATTTTCTTACCAATCGACGCGCTGCTTCACCTGCATCCCTGGCGCTATTCCTACGAGCGCGTGCCGGTCAACAACCCGATCAATACTGATCCGATCAAACAGATTTACCCGCGCCGCGTCGTGACCAACGACCTGATCAAGCAGGGCGCATGGCCGCTCTGGAACCCGACCGTGCTGACTGGAACGCCGAACCTGCCCGACGGCCAGATCAACCTGTTCTACCCGCCAGCGCTGCTCTTTCTGATCGTGCCGCTGGCGCAGGCCTTCGGCTACTATGCGTTCCTGCATGTGTGTCTGGCTGGCGTCGGCGCGTATGTCTTTGCGCGGCAGCTCAA
This sequence comes from Roseiflexaceae bacterium, assembly GCA_035765855.1. Taxonomy (GTDB): domain Bacteria; phylum Chloroflexota; class Chloroflexia; order Chloroflexales; family Roseiflexaceae; genus DASTWM01. The sequence goes on along the minus strand of DASTWM010000404.1, from coordinate 2,536 downwards.
CCTGAGTCGCGGGCCTGCCACGCTTGCTGGCGTTTGCTATCTGTTGAACGGCTATCTATTAACATGGCTGTACTTCCCGCATCATACCGGCGCGACGGCGCTGCTGCCATGGTGCTTCTGGGCCGCCGACCGGGCCGTGGAGCGCAACCGCTGGTCGGCATGGGCGCTGGCTGGCGTAATCTTCGCGCTGCCGGTGTTGAGCCATCTCCAGATCGCGTTTTACATTTACATTGGTGTGGCCTGTTATATCCTGTTTCGGCTTGTGCAAGTTCATGGATGGCAGCAGCGCATGCGGGTTGCCGTTGGGGCAATTGGGGCCGTGATTCTCGCGCTCGGCCTGTGCGCGGTGCAGCTTGCGCCGGGGTTTGCGCAGGCCGCCGAAAGCCAACGCAGCGATTTTGGCTTTGCAGACGGGTCGGCGGAAGCGCAGTTCACCACCCTGCTTCGGCTTGTGTTCCCGCTCATCGGCGGCATCCCACGGATCGGCACGCCGCCCGCATGGGGGCCAGCACTGGTGGTAACGCCCATGCCATATATTGGCATTGCCCCGCTCGCGCTTGCCCTGCTGGCGCTCCTGTTTTCGCGTCATCCAGCAAGTTTCTTCTTCGGCGTGTTGGCAATTGTCTCGTTTGCATTGGCGGTTGAAAGTCCGCTGCTGGCGCTCGTGCAGCAGGCGCTGCCGATCTATCGCCAGTTCACCGATCAGACGCGCTGGTTTGTGCTGTGGGAATTTGCTGCGGCGATATTGGCGGCCATGGGCGCGCAGGCGCTGCGGCCTCATGCAATTGCTTTCAGCGAACGCGCCAGGGTTTTCGTCATTGCAAATCGTATGCTGCTCGGTGGTCTTGTGCTGTTTCTGGCTGTATGGTCGCTCATGCATCTGCAACTTTTCACGCCGCAATCACGCTATGGGACCTACATCACCATGATCCGCCAGCAGCCGCTCGCAATCTCAATCGGATTAGCTCTGCTAACGGCGCTGGCGCTGGGGTTCGGGTTTCTCCGCCGTGGGCCAGCATGGCCGATCTGGAGTGTGCTCATTGTGCTCGCGGGCGTTGATCTGCTCTGGCATGGCGGCAGCTACAACACCAGCGTCAGCCCCGATCTGATTCGACCGACGCGCGATCTGACCGAAGCGCTGGCGAAGATGCCGCCCACCGAACAATCGCTCTACCCGCCAACCCGCCAGACCACATTTTTGCAGCACCAGCTGGGGCCATTTCGCATCCTCGGCGCTGATTACGAAGCGCTGCCGCCCAACCTCGCGAGCGCCTTCGGCCTGGAGGATATTCGCGGTTATCAGTCGCTCTACGCCGCGCGCTACAATCAACTCGCGCGGTTAATTGACGGCAAGGATTACACGCACACCGGCGAAGGCAATATCAGCCTGCGCGCGTATTTCACTACGGCCTACAACGGGCGGCGCTTGCTGAACATGTTGAACGTCAAATATCTTATTTTCACGCCGGGCAGCGAGAATCCGGATCGCTATGCGCCGCTTGAATTGGTACAGCGGAACGACGAAGGCAGCATCTATCGCAATCCGCAAGCGCTGCCACGCGCCTGGATCGTGCATCAGGTTGAAGTTATTCCCGAGGATGAAGAGCAACTTAATCGCCTCGCCAGCCAGAGCTTCGACCCGGCGACCGCCGCGATTGTTGATACCTCCACGCCGCCAGTAGCGCCTGCCAGCGGTCCTGAATCAACGCCCGAGGTGAGCTACGCGCCTGATCAGGCGACCGTGCGCGCCCATGCCAGCGCGCCGGGCCTGCTCATGCTCTCAGACGCTTACAGCGATGATTGGAGCGTAACAGTTGATGGGCAGCCCGCGCCGCTTTATCGCGCCAATTACGTGCTGCGCGGCGTCTGGTTGCCCGCCGGCGATCATGTGGTGATGTTCACCTATCGTCCCCGCGCATTTATCGTTGGCGGCATGATCAGTTTAGTGACATTGGCGGCGCTCGTGGCGTATACTTTATGGCACGCAATCCGAATGGCGCGTGTCAGACGCGCAGCTCTCGCTGTAGCGTAGCCGAATAATTATTATGAATGCAGAAAGGAGTAAGACGATTTGCGATTTATGATTTGTGATTTGCGATCTCGTTTGTTGATTCGCCAATCTACAATCTACAATCTGAAATCGTAAATAGATATGTGGGGAGGACGTTTTTCCGGCGGCATGGATGAACGCATGGCGCTGTTCAACAATTCATTTCCGTTCGACCGGCGCATGTGGGCCGAAGATATTCGCGGCAGCATGGCATGGGCGCGCCAGCTTGCGGCGGCGGGCATCATTACCGACGCGGAGCGCGACGACCTGCTGCGCGGCCTTGGCGCTGTGCGCGATGAGTTCGCCAGCGGCAGCTTCGCGCCGCAGCCAACCGACGAAGACATTCACACCGCCGTGGAGCGCCGCCTCGGCGAAATTGCGGGCGCAGTTGCGGGCAAGCTCCACACCGGCCGCTCGCGCAACGACCAGGTCGCCACCGACATCGCGATGGTGGTCAAGGCGGCCTCGCACCGGGCGATGCGGCTC
>DASTWM010000403.1:0-6589 GCA_035765855.1 Roseiflexaceae bacterium | reverse complement strand
TGCACAACTTGGGCTGAAGCTACGCCGGGGGGTCGTTTTCCGGCTGGTCGATGCGCCAACGCTGGAGCAGGTGCGCAACGCGGGCGGAAGCAGCGAACCCGGCCAGCGCACGCTCGGCTTGTACCAGCGGCAGGGCAATCTGCGGATCATTTACGCGCTTTACGGCCTGCCGAAGCTGACGTTTCGTATTGTCGTGGCGCATGAATACGCCCATGCCTGGCAGGACGAGGCATGCCCGCACCTGGAAGACGACGGGCTGCGCGAGGGGTTCGCTGAATGGGTCGCGTACCGGCATTTGCTGTATCTTGGCTGCACCAAAGCCGCGCAGCGCATGCTGTCCGCGCCGCACCCGTACCAGCCATTGCTGCAACAATTCGTCACATTGGAGCAGCGCAGCGGCCCAGCCGCAGCAGTCGGTCTCATGCTGGCAGCCGGGCAGGGCAAAGCCGTGACAATAGAGAGTTAAAGCTGTACTTGTACGTTATAAAGGATTGATGGCATGACAACACCTGCAACCCGCCCCGACCGCTTTGGGCCGTACGGCGGCAAGTTCATTCCCGAAACGCTCGCGCCCGCCGTCACGGCGCTGGAGCAGGCCTACGCGGCGGCCAGGGCCGATCCCGCTTTTTGGGACGAACTGAACGCATTGCAGCGCACCTATGTTGGCCGCCCGACCGCGCTGACGCACGCCGCCCGGCTGACTGAGCACTGCGGCGGCGCGCAGATTTATCTCAAACGCGAAGACCTGGCGCATACCGGCGCGCACAAGATCAACAACGCGCTCGGGCAAGGGCTGCTGGCGAAGCGCATGGGCAAAACGCGCATCATCGCCGAGACCGGCGCGGGCCAGCACGGCGTCGCGACGGCAACGGTGTGCGCGCTGCTTGGCATGGAATGCGTTGTGTACATGGGCACCGAGGACATGGCCCGCCAGCGCCCGAACGTGTTCCGCATGCGGCTGCTCGGCGCGGAGGTGCGCGGCGTGGAAAGCGGCTCGCGCACGCTCAAGGACGCGATCAACGAGGCCATGCGCGACTGGGTCACCAACCCCGATTCGTACTATCTGCTCGGCTCGGCGCTCGGCCCGCATCCCTACCCGACCATGGTGCGCGATTTTCAGAGCATCATCGGCAAAGAGGCCCGCCAGCAAATGCTCGATACGGTTGGGCGGCTGCCGGATGTTATTATCGCATGCGTCGGCGGCGGCTCGAACGCAATCGGCATTTTCCACCCGTTCATCAATGACGAACATGTTGACCTGCGCGGCGTCGAGGCGGGCGGGCGCGGCACCGGCCTGGGCGAGCACGCGGCGCGCTTCAGCGGCGGGCGGCCCGGCATCCTGCAAGGCACGCACACCTACGTGCTGCAAAACGACGACGGCCAAATCTCGCTGACCCATAGCATCTCAGCCGGACTTGACTACGCCGCTGTTGGGCCGGAGCATGCGAAGCTGCACGATGACGAGCGGGCGTTCTACACGGCTGCTTCAGACGAAGAAGCGCTCAATGCGTTTCAGACATTGTCGCGGCTGGAAGGCATTATTCCGGCGTTGGAAAGCGCGCATGCCGTCGCCGAAGCAATCAAGCTCGCGCCAACCATGAAACCTGACGAGATTATTCTCGTAAATCTTTCAGGGCGTGGTGATAAGGATGTATTTACTGTGGCCGATGTGCTGGGCTTTGACATGTAACGTACTGAGCATATTATGCTCAGCGCTGTTCTTGTAAACACAGGAAAGCATCTCATGGGATTCACTGGTGAGGTGCTTTCCCTGGGTCAGATAGCTACCACGCGTCAAAATCTCGTCGTCTTTGAGAAGGAGCAAGAACATGATAAAACATCTACGCATCCTTGCGCCGCTGCTGTTTGTCCTCCTGATGATTGCGCCTGCGCTGGCGCAGAACAACGTCATCGTTCGCGACGAAACCGACCGAATCAACGCCAGCCAGGTGCAGGATGCGGCCCAAAATCTTGCGCAACGCGGCGCAAGGGTCGCGGTGTACATGATGCAAAGCGGCGGCGCGGCGGCGTTCAGCCAACAACTGCGGCAGGACGGGCTTGAAAACAGCAGCGGCCAGGTGCGCAACGAGATGATCGCCATCTTTGTCTCGCTGGATGACCGTTACAGCGCGATTCGCTACGGCGACAACTGGAAGAGCAAGCTCGATCCGGTGAACGACGACATTCGGGCGAACCAACTGAATGCGCAACTTCAGAAAGGCAATTTCACTGCCGCGTTTGTGAACACGCTGAACGCTATTAATAGTGCAGTTGGCGGCTCGTCGAGCAGCGGCAGCGGCACCACCACGACCAGCCCATCCTCAAGTTCGTCGAATGGCAGCAGCCTGCCATGGATTCTTGGCGCAGGGGTGGTGGGTGGCGGTGGCTACCTGGCGTATCGGTCGCTGAGCAAGCGCCGACAAGCGTCGCAGGCGCTCGGCAGCGCGCAGCAGCAAGCTAAGGACGCCCAACAGCAGGCGGGCGCAGCCATCGCCGATCTTGGCCGCCGGATCAGCGACATGCGCGACAAGGCCAAGTTCGATCAGGTTTCCTACGCGCCTGCCGACGTGCAGCAGCTTGCCCAACTTCAGGCAACTGCCGAGCAGCAGCTTGCTGAGGCGCAGACGCGCTTCTCGGCGGCGAACGACGCGCTCGGGCAAAAGGCTAACCCGACCGAGCGCGATTACCAACAGATCGCCGGGCAATATCAGACGGCTGTTGAAGCGGCTGCGGCGGCGAAAGAGCCGCTCGACCAGGCGCAGGCCCGCCGCGACGAGCTGGACAAGATCAACGCGCAGGCACCCGTCGCAATCGACGCCGCCAAGCGAACGCTGCTGGAATCCGGGCAGCACCTTCAGGCGTTGCAGGGCGATTTCTCAAACCCGAACGCGGTGCTCAACCAGGTGGAGGCGCAGATCAATCAGGCCGAAACGCTCATGCGCCAGTTCCGCGCCGCCGATGCCACTGCCGCCGCGCAGCAGGCATCCGCCGCAGCCCAGCAGCTCGGCCAGATGCTGGAGCGCTACGCCACTATCCGCGAGGGCATCTCGACCGGGCGGGCTGCGGCGCAGCAGGTGGCGCAGCAGGGCTTCCATGTGGACGCCGGACTGAAGGCGTTCGACACCGCTGAAAGCCTGCTTAACCAGGCTGCCATCGCCATGCAGAACGACATCGGCAGTGCTCTACCGCTGCTCGACCAGGCTGAAGCTGCGCTGGCCGAAGGCAATGGCCGTGGTGGCGGCATGCCAGAATTGCAGCAGCAGAACGCTAACCGGCTGCCGGGCGTCGAGCGCGCGGGCCAGCAATTGGCCGACTACATCACGGAAGGGCGGCGCACGTTCGACAAGGTTGACGAATTTGCGGAAAGTACATGGAGCGATATTCGTGGCAATGGCAGCGAGGCGCAGGCCGCCGCGACCCGCGCGCAGGAGCTGTACCAGCGCGCCACGCAGCGCAACACCATGGACGCGCAGGACTTCTACGGCGCAAAGCAGGATCTTGATCAGGCCGAGCAGGAAATTGCCCGTGGACGCGCGCTGATCGACACGATCATGCAGCGGCTCAAGGACCTGGAGAACGCCCGCTCGATTGCCCGGCAGGAGCTTGACGCCGCGCAGAATGATATTCAGCAGGGCTGGGAGTTCGTGCGCTCGAACGATGCCGATGTCGGCAAGAGGCCGGAAGAATTGCTGCAACAGGCAGGCGCGCAACTGCAACAGGCGCAGGCTGAGATGAGTCAGCAGCGCCCGAACTGGATCGCGCTGGTAAAGCAGGCGCAGGAAGCCAACCGCCTGGCCGACGAAGCATTAGCTGCGGCGCGCGGCGAAGTGGCTGACATGGGCAAGCTACGCGCGCAGGTTGAGCATGCGCAGCAGGTCGCCACCGCCGAAGTACAGAAAATCGCGCAGTTCGCCGCGCTCCATCACGATGACCTTCCAGATGAGGCGCAACAACACATCGCCAGCCTGCAAGCCAGCGTCCAGGGCGCGTACAACGCGCTCAAGAGCGCCGATCAGCGCGAGGAGGATGCCCGCGCCGACGCGCTCCGTGACGCACTCCAGCGCTACACCGATCTCGCGCAGCAGGCCGACCAGGTGTACAACCAGGTATACGGCTCGTTCCAGCAGGTCGAGCAGCTACGCCAACAGGTTGCGGATGAAGCCAACCGTGCCGAGCAAGCCGTGCTGCGCGCCGAGCAAACCATGCAATCGTATGGTGCCTACATCAGCCCGCAATCACCGGGCGTGGCGCTGTTACAACAAGCGCGTGCGTCACTGCAATCAATCGGCACCGTGCGCGATGAGCATGACGTGAAGAAGGCGCTGAAGGCCGCCCAAGCGGCGCGGGCCGCAGCCGAACAGGCCGATCTCGACTTCCGCCAGCAGATCACGGCCCAATCACGCGGTCCGCAACGCGGCAGCGGCATGGGCGATCTCGCCACGGGAATGATCCTGGGCAGCCTGCTTAACAGCGGGCGCTCACACCATCATGGGGGCAGCGGCTGGGGCGGTAGCTGGGGTAGTGGGGGCGGCGGCGGCGGATTCGGTGGGGGCGGATTCGGTGGCGGCGGCGGCGGGGGCGGCTGGGGCGGCGGTGGTGGCGGCGGCGGCGGATTCGGGGGCGGCGGCGGCGGCGGTGGCGGCTGGTAATCGTAAACGAAGACGCAAAAAGGAAGAAGGAAGAATCATGGAAGTTCTATCCACAATTCTTCCTTCTTCCTTTTCATTTCTACTTACGAACCGCGTTAGCGCTCGTCCGCGTCGTCCAGTTCCTCAAGCTCCCACGGAAGCGCCGGCTTCTGGGCGCGGTCCTCCGGTTGGGGCGCGCGCACCAACAACTGCGGGCCATACGCGAAGAACATGCCATGCTCATTGCAGCGCAACGCACTATGATCTTCTATCAACTTCTTCCCACAGTTCGGACACCGGTACGTTGTATTGACTTTCTGGCGCATAAGCATCACGCTTCTCCCACGTATATAAAAAGCCCGCCTCGAATGAGGCAGGCTTCATTTGCCTGGCATGCTGCCTACATTGGCTTTGGTATGTGTATTAAACTATACCATTTTCTCATGCATTTGTAAAGACTTGGTAAAACAGATTTCCAGAATATAGAGCAACCTGCGTGCCAACGCGTCAGGCAGGCTGCGGCACATCGGGCGGACCGAAACGCACCTCCAGCACGCCATTACGGAACAGGGCGCGCTTCGCTGGCCGCTCGGCGAGTGTCATGGGCAGGATCATGTCGCGCTTGAAATTACCAATCGTAATGAAAAGTTCATCGCCGCGCTTGGTAATGCCAACCTTGCCAATCTCCACATGCGGCAGCGGCAGCTTGAGCAGAAATTCGTCGCCTTCACGGATGATTTCCTGCGTCGAGCCGCGAAAAAAGATTTGCGTCGGGTCGGCTTCCTTGAACAGATCGCGCCCGAGTTCGGCCAGGCGCTCCACGCCGGTCACATCGTACGGATAGTGCGGCGCTTCCCAGACCGGCAGCGGCGCGAACAGATCATGCACCTGCTGGCGATATTCGGCTTGCATCTGGCTCAGGCGCTGCATGAAATCGCCCTCGACCGCGCCGGTTGGCAGCAGCCGATTGAGCACCACACCGTCCACCGGGTAGCCGAACAGTGCCAGGTACGTCGCCGCGCGCTGCGCTTCCTTGACCACAATGCGCTCAGCGTTCACCACCAGCCGGTACGAACTCACCTCCGGGTCGGTCAGCGTTTCGCGCAACGCCTCGACGCCTTTGGTCAGCCGGTCAATCGTTTCGAACACGTTGGTGGCTGGCATGAGCGCCCGCACCACCGGCTTAACTACGCTTTTCGTACCCGGATCCCATTCCATGACCCGGCCAGCGTACCACTGAAATGTCTCCGGCATGGTCAGCAGCCGGATCGTTTCGCCAGTTGGCGCGGCGTCCACGATCACCACGTCGAAGTTGCCGTCGCGGGCCTGCCGCCGGATGTGCAACAGGCTGACGACCTCTTCCATGCCCGGAATGATCGCCAACTCTTCCGATGCGACATCGTCCACGCCCTTGCGGCGCAGCAGCGTCGCCAGATATGCGCGCAGATCGCCCCAGTGCTGCCGCACTTCGTCGAGGACGTTGATCTCCTGGCCCCACAGCCGCTCGGTGATCTGCGTGGGCTGCGCGCCCAGCGGCTGATCGAGCGCGTCAGCCAGGCTGTGCGCCACGTCGGTGCTGACGACCAGCGTGCGGTGGCCGAGTTCGGCGGCGCGGACGGCAGTTGCGGCGGCGGTGGTGGTCTTGCCGACGCCCCCTTTACCAAGATATAAAATCAGTCGCATGACTATTCCTTTATCAATTTGTCTACATCTGAGAATGGTTTTCTTTACCTTTTATGGTACGCTACAAACGTTGCAAGAGTTGCGGCGCGATGCGGTTCTCTGCATTGTACCATTGCCACCTGCCGCATGCACGGTTTTGTGTCCTGTGGAACTTTTGCGGGCTTCCAGCGTACCTGTATGTATGAAACATGAAACCAATGTGACAAGGAGGACCGATGAGTCCGACATTCCTTGAATTAGCTGTTGCGTTGGTGTTGCTTGTTGTGGCATGGCAGCTT
>DASTWM010000402.1:0-8230 GCA_035765855.1 Roseiflexaceae bacterium | reverse complement strand
TCGAGCAGCACGGGCTGCATGCCAGCGAGCGGGTGAGCGACGGCGGCTAGCAGCGCGTCATTGCCTAGGCCATGCCAATGCACAGAATCCCCATGAAGATCAGCGCTGCGCCGAGCACCTTCTGCTGGCCGAACGGCTCGCGCAGCACCAGCGTGCCCATGAGCGCGGCAAAGATCACCGATACCTCGCGGACGGACGCCACAAAGCTGACCTGCGCGGTCGCCATGACCGACAGCACCAGCAAATAGGTCGTGATAAACATCACCGACACAAGCACAATCCGCCACTTGTTTGCCTGCCACTCGCGCGCCACCGCTGCCCGGCGCATGCCGAGCATGTACGGCATCATGAACAGCGCACCGGCAGCAAAGATCAGGTACACGTACAGCAGCGGCGGCACATAACGCACCCCGACTTTGTCCACCAGCGAATAGCTTGCGGTGCTGAGCCCAGTCATCAACGCGAGGCGCGACGGACCAGTGCCGAGCGATGCGATTGGCGCGCGCAATGCGCCCACGCTCAGCGAAGTAAGATTCGTCACAACCATGCCGCAAACGATGACCAGAATGCCAACCGCGCCGAGCCACGGCACATGTTCGCCGAGCAGCAGCACCGCCAGCAGCGTGACGAACATGATCGCCGAGCCGCGCGCGATGGGATACACCAGCGACAAATCGCCATGCTGGTACGCCTTGCCAAGCAGCAGAATATACGCGCTTTCAAGCACGCCTGAAAGCGCAATAATGACCCACGCATAGGGAGGAATAGGCGTGTACAGAAACGTGAATGGAACGGCAAACAGCAGCGCCGTCATGAGCATCGCCAGCCAGAGAAACGCCTGCTTATCCACGCCCCGTTTTGAGATCAGATTCCAGGCGCTATGAATGCCCGCCGCAACCATGAGCACCGCTACCGCACGAAGTTCCATATTCACCAAAACGCATCTGCAAGCCTGAAAAGTTCGCTCCAATGTATTATAATAGCATAATGATAGGACGTATGTTTTGGTGGCAGGCTGCGGCAGAGACAATTCATGAGTGACCAGCGCAACGAGCCGTCGCTGCGGGATTGGCTGGCTGAACGCACCGATTCGGAGCGCGACACCATCGCAAAGCTCTGGCGCATGCCGCCGGATGCCAGCTGCACGCCCACTGCACTGGCCGACGCCATGCTTCAGGCCGAGGTCATGGAACGCTTGCTGGCGGCGCTCAGCCCGCAGGAGCGCGCCGCGCTGACACGCGTGCAGGCCGAAGGGGGCAGCATTGCCGCGCCGGTGCTGGAGCGTGAGTACGGCGGCGTGCGCGTGGCAGACAAATATCCGAACCCGCGCGCCTTTCTGCTGGCGCTGGAGCAAGCGCCCGCGCCGACCGAGCGACTGTGGATCATGGGCTTGCTCCATGTGGTACGGCATGACAACGGGCAGCGTTATGTCATCCCAACAGACGTGCTGCCGCTGCTGCCGCCAGTGCCGCTGCGCGACCGTGGATTGAAGCTTGCGCCAACTGAGCCGCCAGCCACCGCGCATGCGGGCGAGTCAGATACGCTGGAGCGCAACCTGCTGCTACTCATAACGCTGGCCTATGAAGGGCAGCTTGAGGTCGTGCCGAAGGGCGGGCTGAACAAAGCGAGCCTGTTGCGTTTCGCCCGCAGCTTCGACACAACAGAAACGCTGCAAGGCGTTTCGCGCGAAGAGCAGTGGCCGTATGCTCGCTTCCTGCGCGAGGTCGCCGAGGGCGCGGAACTGCTGCGCGCCGGGGCCGATGCGCGCCTGCGGCCAACCCGCGCCGCGCTCGAATGGATGCGCATGCCGCAGCACGAGCGCGCCCGCCGCCTGCTCGACGGCTGGATCGAGTCGTCATGGGATGAGCTTGCAAGCTTTGTCGGGCTGAAGATTCAGCGTTCGTACTGGCGCAACCTGCACGCTGCCAAGCGCGCGGTGCTGCGCTTGCTGCGCGGCGTTCCGCCTGGCGAGTGGGTTCGGCTGGATGATTTCGTGGCAGCCGTGAAGGACAGCGACCCTGATTTCGCGCGGCCCGATGGGCGCTACGACACATGGGGCATTGTCAACCGCCTGCGCCAGCCGCTCGACGGCTGGGAGTTCTGGGATGCGGTCGAGGGCCAGCAACTGTGCAGCATCGCGGGCGGCAGCATGCATTGGTTCGGCATTGTCGACGTGGGCATGGAAGCAGGGGAAACGACGAGCTTTCGCGTGAACGCGCTGGGCGCGGCGCTGCTGCACGACTGGCCCGCGCCGCCGGAGCTACCCGCGGCGGCGCTGATCGTGCAGCCCAACTTCGAAATAGTTGTGCCGCAGCATGCCGCACTGCATGTGCGCTTTCAAGTTGGGCGCATCGCCGAGCGCGTGTCGGCACCGAACGAAAGCGCGCACATCTATAAACTGACAAAGCGCCGCACGCAGGCCGCGCTTGAGCGCGACATCGCGCCGGATGACATGCTGCGCTTTCTGGAAGAAGCCAGCGGGCGCGCCGTGCCGCAGAACGTCGCCGCGACGCTGCGCGAGTGGGCCGGGCAGCATGGGCAAGTCTCGCTGCGGCGCGCAGCCGTGCTGAAAGCGCGTGAGCCAGCCATGCTGGAGCAGATCAAGCGCGACAAACGGGTTCATCTCGGCGCGGCTGAACGGCTGACCGACACGGCCTGGCTGGTGCGTGCGGGTGACGCGCCCGCGCTGGCCGAGCGATTGCGCAAGGCGGGCTACGGCCTTGCGACCGACCTCGACGGCGTGCAGTCGCCGTTGCGCGAGCATGATCTGACCGTGCTGTTCGCCGCGCTCGATTTTTACGAACGAGCATGCGCGACGATTGGCGCGGAAAGTGACGTCAGCGGGGCGATGCGCGGGCGCATCAGCAACATGTTGAACGAAACGCAGCTTAATCGCGCGTATCAGGCCAGCCATGCAGCGCTGGAAAAATTGAAAGAGAAATTACCTTGACATGATGACAGGATGACACGATGACGAGGGCAGCTTCACATATGGCTGCCATGTTATTGTGTCACCATGTCACCGTGTCATCTTGTCAGGAACACCATGGCACGCGACAGAGTTTATCGCATTGAAGCCGTGATCATCCGGCGCAGCGACTTTGGCGAGGCCGACCGCCTGCTCACGCTCATGACGCCGCAGGGCAAGCGCCGCGTGGTTGCGAAGGGTGCCCGCAAAACGACCAGCCGCCTGGCGGGACACATCGAGCTGTTTACCCACACGACCATGATGCTGGCCGTGGGGCGCAACCTCGATATTGTCACGCAGAGCGCGATCATGCACCGCTTCGACAATTTGCGCGCCGATCTCGCGCGGATCAGCGCGGCGTACTACGCCGCTGAACTGATCGACCGGCTCATCGAGGAAGAAGATGAAAACCGTCCGGTGTTCAATTTGTTTGTCGCCACGCTAACGGCACTCGACAGCACGCCAACTATCGACCTTGTGCTGCGTTTCTTCGAGCTGCACCTGCTCAGCTTCGTTGGCTACCGCCCGCACCTGTACCACTGCGCCAACTGCCAGGAAACGCTGACCGAAGAAGCCAACCGCTTCAGCCCGGACGCCGGTGGCGTGCTGTGTCCACGCTGCGGGCCAGCCTTCCGCGCCGCCCTGCCCATGAGCCTGGGCGCGTTCAAGCTGCTGCGCTATTTGCAAAGCCATCCGATCGACGCCGTGGATGTGCTCACTATTTCGCCACCCGTGCGCGCCGAAGCCGAGCATATTCTGCGGGCGTATGTGCGCCGGACGCTGGAGCGCGATTTGAAATCGGTTGCTTTTCTTGATGAAGTACGGAACACGTAGCCAAACGGCATAGTGGAAAACAGGACCTTTGGCATGAACCACAGAAGCCGTGTACACCTTGTATAATCATACCAGCACAACCTTCGGGCAGAACGTGCTAGCCAGCATAGTCACACCAAGGAGACACGTCCATGTCCTATATTGACGAACTGTTAGGACGCGATGAACGGATCGTCTACATTGCGCGCCAGCATCTTTTTGTGCTGGTTAGCAGCGTGCTGACGGAGCTATTGCTGATCGCGATCCTGATCTCGGCGGGCGTCGCCTCGCAGGCCGCCTTTCGCAATCAACTCATCGGCGGTACGCCGGTGGGGCAGCTTGTGCTGCTGATCTGTGGCATCATCAGCATTGGCATTGTCATCAGCGCGTTCCTCGATTATCTGCGCTGGAACAACGAAGAGTTTATCATCACTGATCAGCGCGTGATTCAGTTGCGCGGCATTTTGAGCAAGCGCTCGACTGATTCATCGCTGGAAAAAATCAACGATCTTGAGCTACGGCAAAGCTGGCTTGGCCGTATTTTTGACTTTGGCGACATTCGCGTGCTGACCGCGTCCGACCTGGGCGCAAATACCATGCGCTGGGTCGCACACCCGCTCGACTTCAAGCGCGAGTTGCGCGAGGCGCAGATCCATTATCAGCGCGGATTTGGCTATATCGATCCGTCCGTGGAAGCGTATGTGCAGGCCGCGCCCGTCGAGCGCCAGCGCCAGCCAGACATCGAGCAGACACTGCAAACGCTGGCGAGTCTGCGCGACCAGGGCATCCTGTCGGAGTCTGAATTCGAGAGCAAGAAACGCGAGTTGCTAAGCAGATTGTGATAAGGCACGGGAGGTGCAATGAGTGAGCTATTCGCTCAAATTGAACGGGCGCGCGATGTTGTACGCGCGCACGCCACGCTGGAGCCGCGCATTGGCATGATTCTCGGCTCGGGGCTGGGCGGCATGGCCGACGAACTCGCCGACGCCACGGTGATACCCTACAAGGATATTCCCGGATTCGCGCCGTCGAGCGTGCCGGGGCATCGCAGCGAGCTCGCGGTTGGGCGGCTTTCAGGCGTGCCTGTCGCCGTGATGCGCGGGCGCTTTCATTTTTATGAAGGCTTCTCCATGCAGGACGTGACCTTCCCGGTGCGCGTCATGCGGGCGCTCGGCTGCGACACGCTACTGGTCACGAACGCGGCGGGTGGCCTGCGCGCCGACTGGGCAGTGGGCGACCTGATGCGCATTACCGATCAGATTTTCTTGCCGGGCATGGCAGGCCATCATCCGCTGCGCGGTGAAAATGACGACCAGCTTGGGCCGCGCTTCCCGCCCATGGTTGGCGCGTTCGACGCGGAACTGGCCGAGATTGCCCACAGCGTGGCTGACGAAGTCGGCGCGACACTGCGCGACGGCGTGTACGCCATGGTGAGCGGCCCGGCCTTTGAAAGCGCCGCCGAGCTGCGGATGCTGCGCCTCTGGGGCGCTGATGCCGTCGGCATGTCTACCGCGCCGGAAGTGATCGTCGCGCGGCACAGCGGCATGCGCGTGTCAGGCATTTCGCTGATCACCAATCTGGCGCTGCCCGACGGGCCACCCGCTAATCATGAAGAAGTGCTTGAAGCGGGTGAAGCCGCCAAGCCAAAGTTCAGCGCATTGCTAAAAGGAATTTTGAAGCGCATGACGTAAACGTGTTATTATAATGTCAGATGTGAAACGTACAACGCCACCAGCAATGTCAGAACGCATTTCCATCTCATTGCGCGTGGCGTTGTGCGCATGGAAGCATAGCGACAGGAGAAGGGCCATGATACGACGGGCAGACATGCTAGAGCGCGTGCGAACAGACGAGACGTGGGATATTGTCATTGTCGGTGGCGGCGCAACCGGCCTGGGATCTGCTGTTGATGCGGCGGCGCGCGGTTACAAGACGCTGCTGCTCGAAGCGGTGGATTTTGCTAAAGGCACATCGAGCCGCAGCACCAAACTGGCACACGGCGGCGTGCGCTACCTCGCGCAGGGCGATCTCGCGCTGGTCTTCGACGCCCTCAAAGAGCGCGGGCGCATGCGCAACAACGCTCCGCACCTTGTCCACGCGCTGCCGTTCATCGTGCCGGGTTACAAATGGTGGGACAACCCGTATTATGGCGCGGGTCTCATGCTGTACAGCGTCATGGCAGGCAGTCTGGGCTTTGGCTTCTCCAAGCTGCTCAGCAAAAAAGAGGTGCTTCGGCGCGCACCGACGATTGAGCCACAAGGCTTGCGCGGCGGCGTGCTCTACTACGACGGCCAGTTCGACGACACGCGCCTGGCTGTTACCTTGCTGCGCACGTTTCTCGATCTGGGCGGCACCGCGCTCAATTACGCGCCGGTAACTAGCCTGTTGAAGCATAACGGGCGTATTTCCGGCGTGCGCGCCCGCGACGCTGAAACCGACGAGGAATGGAGCATTCATGCGCGCGCCGTGGTGAACGCCACGGGCGTGTTTGCTGACGGCCTGCGCAAGATGGATAACCCGGACGCGAATTCCATTCTTTCACCCAGTCAGGGCGTTCACATTGTGCTCGACAAGTCGTTCCTGCCGGGCGAAGATGCGATCATGATTCCTAAGACCGACGATGGGCGCGTGTTGTTCGCCGTGCCGTGGCACAACCACGTCGTGATCGGCACCACGGACACCCCGGTGCATGAAGCGTCGCTCGAACCGCGCCCGCTGGATGAGGAAATTGAGTTCCTGCTGGCGCATGCGGCTCGCTACCTCAGCAAAGACCCAACGCCTGACGATGTATTGAGCGTTTACACCGGCCTGCGCCCGCTGGTGAAGGCTGGCGGCGATGGCGAAAACACCGCCGCGCTTTCACGCCATCATACCTTGCTCGTGTCCCCGTCCGGCCTGGTAACAATCACCGGCGGCAAATGGACGACGTACCGGCACATGGGCGAAGACACGATCGACAAAGCCGCCGAAGTCGCGCAGCTGCCGAAGCGCGCCAGCATCACCACCGACCTCAAGCTCCATGGCTGGAGCAAAACGCCCGAAGAGGAGCCGTTCGCCGTGTACGGTTCCGACGCGGAGGCGCTCAGGAAACTGCTCGCCGAGCAACCCGGCTGGAATCTGCCGCTCCATGACAACCTGCCGTACCGCACGGGCGAGGTTATCTGGGCGGCGCGCTACGAACTGGCACGCACCGTCGAGGACGTGCTGGCGCGCCGGACGCGGGCGTTGCTGCTGAACGCCAGGGCCAGCAAGGAAGCAGCGCCGAAGGTTGCCAGGCTGCTCGCTGAAGAGCTTGGCTTCGACGAGGCATGGCAGCAGCAGGTCGAGGCATATGATCAACTTGCAAGCCAGTACATGCTGAGCGACACAAAGAAGACTGAACTGAACGATCATGCCATGGCTGTCCACGCGTGACATGCGCATGCACGACGCCGCGCCGTGCAACAGTTTTGTTGCACGGCGCGGCGAACACACAGGTCTATGAGTTCGCGCGCGCGGGTTGCTCGTCCTTCAGATGAATCACGGCCTCGCGCACCTTTTCCGCTGCCGCGCGCCAGGAAGCCTTGTCCTCCAGATCGGCGTGCAAGTCGGGGATGGGCGCGCCAAAATGCAGCGTCACCGGGCGTGGGCGCGGAAACATGGCTTTCTTCGGCATGACTTCGTCAGTGCCTTGCAACAGCGTCGGGATCACCGTTAAACCTGGGAATTCCGCGATCAGCCTGCCGATGCCGCCGCGAAACGGACCGATGCCGCCGCTTTGGTTGCGCGTCCCTTCCGGGTACAGCAGCACGCCGTAATCCTCCCGCAGCGCCCGCACGACATGGCGCAGCGGGTCTTCGCCTTTTCTTGGCTCTCGCGCGACCGGAATGGTGTTGAACAATACGCGCGAGACGTATTGGCGGAGACCATTGTCAAAGAAATAATCGCGGGCGGCTGCCGCCAGCACCTTTTTGCGATGCGGCGGGGGCAGGCTCGCATAAATCACGGCCGTGTCAGCGTGGCTGGAATGATTTGCTGCCAGAATGAAGGCACCTGAGGTCGGCACATGATCGAGGCCGATAACCTGTAAACTACAATAGCGGCGCACAAAAGCGAGAAACAACAGACCGGGCCAGTTCAGGCGCGCGGTTAAGTGATGGCTTGTGTACATGCCCATAATAAAATGTGGCTCCTCCAACGAGCGATACACAACGAGTCGGCCGCAAGAGAACTATGCTACCATAGAGATACGCACATTGTGAGGAAATCGGCCATTGTCTGTGCATCATTCCGTGACACGAAACGGACGTACCATGGGAGCCACAGCGAGGATGCACATCGGCGTACCCTCCAGAAAGAGTTGACAATGTACGTTATTGCACAGCACACTTTACGTGCGTAGAACACGTGAGGCTTTTATGATACCACATCCGCACCATGTTCAGCGCTGGCAACAGATTCGATCTTTGA
>DASTWM010000401.1:0-22443 GCA_035765855.1 Roseiflexaceae bacterium | reverse complement strand
GATTCGAGCACATCATCTGTTGCGCCTTCAATCAGAACCAGATCAAGGATGCGTTGGGCGGCTTCGGCATGGACGCCACTCTTGATCAGCTCCTCGCGCACGCCCTCCGGCCCGATTTTGTCCAGCTTGTCAATCGCGCGGTACACACCGCCCGCCGCTTCTTCGTCCAGCCCCGACACGCGCGCGATGCCACCAAGCACCTGCCGGTGGTTCAGCAGGGTGGTTAAGCTGTTGAAGCCGAGCGCCTGCAATGCCTCGGTCAGCACCGTGATAATCTCGGCATCCGCCAGCGGCGAGGCCGAACCGACGATATCAACGTCGGCCTGCCAGAACTCGCGGTAGCGCCCGCGCGCCGGTCGTTCGCCACGGTAGGATTGGCCGATGGCGTAGCGCCGCCATGGAAACGTAAGTTGGCCCTGATACTGCGCGACGACGCGCGCCAGCGGCACGGTCTGGTCGTAGCGCAGTGCCAGCCGTCGCCCGCCCTGATCCTCAAAACGGTAGATCAGCCGCTCCTCGTCGCCGATCTTGCCCTCCAGCGTCTCGGCGTATTCCAGAATTGGTGTTTGCAACGGCTCGAATCCATGCCGCTCGAACACCGTTGTCAGCGTCCGCATGATGTATTGGCGCAGGATCATCGCCTCCGGCAGATGGTCGCGCATGCCTTTGATATTTTGGGGCTTGTTGCTCATTGTTTTTGCCTATGTCAACACGTCTTTCCAGTATCATACCATAGCTTGCGCGCTGTTGCCGGTGTATAATGAAAGCGACAGACGAGCCACGAGAGGCATTCCATGACTGTGACAAAGACGCTGCGACAACACACAAGCATGCGCTTCAGCGAGCCACCGCCACTTGAAAGCGGCGACCGGCTGACGCGGCGTGAGTTCGAGCGCCGCTACCACGCCATGCCGGAGGTAAAGAAAGCTGAACTGATTGAAGGAGTGGTCTACGTGGCATCACCAGTACGTTTTCAGAGCCATGGCAAGCCGCATAGCCAAATTATTGGCTGGCTTGCAGTCTACGCTGCCGCAACCCGAGGAGTAGAACTCGCTGATAATGCCACGGTCCGGCTTGATCCTGACAATGAGCCACAGCCGGATGCTCTGCTGCTATTGCCAGAATCGTCTGGAGGCCGCGCGGCGATCAGTGCGGATGATTACATCGAAGGGCCGCCAGATTTGGTGTTTGAAATTGCGGCCAGCAGCGCCGCCTACGATCTTCATGATAAACGTGACGTGTACCGGCGCAACGGCGTGCGCGAATACGCAGTGTGGCAGGTGTACGATGAACGCATTGACTGGTGGGCGCTGGAGGACGAGGTGTATGCGATAATCGAGCCGGATGAGGCAGGCATGATTCGCAGCCGCGCATTTCCGGGCCTGTGGCTCGATAGGAAAGCGCTGTTGGAGGGCGACATGGCGAAGGTGCTGGCGGCGCTCCAGCAGGGCATCGCCACCGACGAGCACGCCGCGTTCGCCAAGCAGCTCGCTGAGAGCGACCAGCCGAGCTCCTAACGCGCCGGGCCAAGCACCGCCTCAAGCGGGCGCGCCAGTTGCCGCGCATCGGCGGTTTCCACATAGTTCAGCGCCCATGCCAGCCGCAGCGCCTTGACCCACGCCCAGCCGAGCGCAAGCGCCTGCTGCACCAACACCGCAACCACGCCGCCTACCATCGGCAGCACTTTGACCGCAGCCAACGCCAGCGCAGCGCTCAGCAGCACGCCCACCAACGCCAGCAGCAGCGTGCCGGGGTGCCGCGCGCAAAATGCAAACTCCCGTCCGAGCAACGTAAACGGGTTGCGCCGATTCTCGACCACGGCGATGGCGCGGGCATATTCACCAGCCATGTTGATAATTTGGAGCAGCACAACGGCCAGAATCACGCCAACTTGCAAGCCAGCGCCCGCCGCAGCAACTGCCGCAGCAATACCTACAGCGATCAGCGCCAGCAGTACCAGCAGCACGCCCAGCCCGGTAAATGACCAGAACGCCCACGCCCCGCCGCGCCCGAACGAGCTTTTGTCCGCCCACACATTCAGCATGCCGCCCGACAGAAAGTTATAGCCGAGACTGTACACCAGGAGCAACAGCACAAGCACAAGTCCCCAAACGCCGGCCAGCGCTCCAGCCGCCGGGTTGCCAAGAAACAGATTGACCAGCGCGTCCGCGCCGCCAGTGGCAAGCTGGCCAACATATGGATTGTTCAGCGCGCGGTTTTGCGCCGCCGCCAGCAACGGCCACGTCTGCACCAGCCCAAGCAGCAGCCCCCAGATGTACAGCGGCAGGACCACATCGAGGCGCAGCGCGTCGCGGAAGCCATGTTTTATTGCAGCAAACATGTGTTGTACCTCGAGATAATGTTCAATCGCGCATGAACAAAGAACAAAGCGCAGAGAACAAGACACACGGCGAATCAATTTGTTCTTTGTTCTGTCCTCTTTGTTCTTGCATGCTACCCGAACAACCCAACAGCCTGCGCGATCACCTGGAACCAGAACGCAAGCCGCCCGCCAAGCGTTATCGTCGGCGCGGTCTGGAATTGCGTGCTGGCCTGGTTATTCAGCACGTCCAATTCGGCCACGAGCTTGTGATCCGGATCGACCGCGACGCGCACGACCGGATCGCTGCCGCCGAAGTCGTAGCGCACGTTTGTGAGCGCGCCGTCCCAGCGGCGGATTTCCTGCTTGCCGCTGGCCCGCGTGACGCGCACCTCGACCGGCACAATCGCCTCGCCCAGGCGGTGGATGATCACGCCCGAGCCGTTGTCCACAATGCCGCCGACCGCGTAATCAATCTCGCCGCTGCCATCCATATAGTCAAAAAACCAGTCGGCGTCGCTGCCGAGCGACTGCTTCAACGAGGCGCGAAAATCAGCGCCGGTCGGGTGCTTGAAACGGTACTGCGTTAAGTAATTGGACATGGCCTGCCGAAAACGCTGCGTACCGACAATGTTCTCCAGCGTCCAGAGCGCCACGGCGGTTTTGCCGTATACATCCGCGCTGTAGGCGGTGCCGCTATATTTCCAGGATGGCAAGGTCGCCGGTTCGTTCGGCGCGGCGGCGTATTGCGTGCGGTCGAGTTGGGCCGCGCTGATGCTGGCGCTGCCAAAGCCAATCGTGCGCCCGGCCTCCACCATGTAGCGCGAGCCACTATATTCAGTGATGCCTTCGTCGAGCCATGGCTCGCGCCCTTCGTTCGTCGCGGTTTGCATGGGCCACCACTGGTGCCCGATCTCGTGCGACGTGACCATGCCGACCAAACCCGATGCGATCGGCGCGCCTTGCGTGCCGCCCGTAACCAGCGTCGGATATTCCATGCCGCCCGCGCCGCTCGCGTCGTCCGGCACATCCACCACCGTCAGGCGCGGGTGCGGGTATGCGCCGTACCAGGCGCTGTACGCCTCCAGCGAGCCTGTCGAAACCGCCGTGTATTCATCCACCGCCGCCGCATGCTCCGGCAAATAATACAGCACGACATCGACAGCGCCTGCTTTCGCGGTGCTGGTCCTGAAATCAGGCGAGGCCGCAAAGGCAAAGTCAGTCACGTTGTCGGATGTGAATCGCAACGTTTTTGTACCGTCACTGTTGGCCCGCTCGCCCGCCGGAACGCCCGCGCCCGCGACGACGTACTGCTGCGGCACGGTGATGCTGACATCGTACGAACCAAAGTCGTTAAAAAACTCGGAGTTGGCATGCCACGGCTCGGTGTCCCAGTGGCCGCGATCGTACACGGTCATTTTAGGGTACCACTGACCGACCATGAAAAAGGTGTTGTCACGACCCCCATAACCGGTGCGGGCAAACACACGCGGCAGCTTGCTGATCCATTCGGCGTTCATCTCGATGCTTTGGCCGGGGCCAAGCGGCTGTGGCAGCGGCACACGCAGTAGTGTGTCGGTCATGGTGGCCGATGCTAACAGATTCGTGCCGTCGGCCAGCGCGAGCTTGCTGACCGTAATGTCGCCTAACGCGTTCGGGTCCATCTGGTCGCCGCGCAACTGCCCACCCGACTCGCGCATCCAGATCGTGTCGCGGCTGCTGAAGGCTTTGAGATACAGCCGCAGCCAGAGTTCATGCAGCGTATCCTGCGAAGGATTCTGGTAGGTGATCTGCTCGGTCCCGCTCACGGTCTTGGCCGCCGGGTCGAGCCGCACATTCATGACATACGAGGCAATCCTGGGAGCCTGCGGCGGCTGTGCGGCTGTTTGGGCCGACGCGGGCAGAACGGCGCTGCCGAGCAGCACGACCAGCAAGATGCATGCAAAGAATTGTCGCACGGAGGCTCCTTTGATGGATTAACTTGCAGCTGACATGTTCATCTAACATGACATGCGAGACAATACATTGCGCGGGGATGCCGGGCTTAAGGATGCGAAAGAGCGGCGCGCCTGAATTCCATGCCAGCCTGACAGCGCTATGCCCCTGCTCAGGCTGGTCATGCGGGCGGATGGAACTGACGAGGTCTGCAATCATAGGCGCATGCCCGTTTCTCAGGCAGAGCTACACAAGCGGAATTGCCATCTCCACGCCCTGAACAACCTCCGGCACGCCAGCCAACTGCCCGCACGCCGCGGCAATTGCGACACCGCGCTCGACGCGGACGGTACACGGCACCCCATGCTCAAGCAACACCTGCTGGAAGGCCAGCACGCGCTGGCGGTGCGAGCGGCCGAGCGGCATGCCCGGCACTGGATTCCACGGAATCAGGTTGACATGAATAAGCCGTAGGGGTAATCCCTCATGGCCATTTTCGCCGCGTACAAGCTCGGCAAGCTGCGCGGCATGCTCAGGCAGGTCGTTCTTGCCTTCCAGCAGCACATACTCAAACGAAACGCGCCGGTTGGTCTTCGCCAGGTACTCGCGCGTGGCGTCGAACAGCGCCGCAAGCGGATAGCGACGATTGACAGGCATTAGCTCAGAGCGCAGATCATCGTTCGGCGCGTGGAGCGAGATCGCCAGGTTGATTGGCAGCGGCGCGTCGGCCAGACGGCGAATGCCCGGAACAAGCCCGACGGTCGAGACGGTCATGCTGCGCGCGCCGAGGTTGAAGCCCTGCGGGTCATGGAGTCGCTCGACCGCCTGCCACCAGCGATCATAGTTGGCAAACGGCTCGCCCATGCCCATGAACACAAGGTTCGTGAGTTGAGAGTGAATAGTTAAATGTTTGGAGTTTGGAGTTTGGAGTTTGGAGTTTGAAGAAATCTCTTCCTTAACTCTTGACTCAGAACTCAACCCTTTTAACTCCCTGGCGGCCCAGATCACCTGCTCCAGAATATCGCCCGGCTGAAGGTTGCGCAGCAGGCCCATCCGACCAGTCGCGCAGAACACGCAGCCCATCGCGCAGCCGGCCTGCGTCGAAACGCAGGCTGTCGCCCGATCTGGATACACCATGAGCACGCTTTCGATCACCGCGCCGTCATCGAGGCGGAACAATGCCTTGCGCGTCAGCCCTTCGTCGGCGGTCTGAAGCTTCGTCATCTCCAGCGAACCGATGCGCGTTTCGGCGGCCAGCTTTTCCCGCAGACTCTTCGGCAGATCAGTCATCTCCGCCGGGCTCTGCGCAAAATTGACGTACAAGTGACGATAGATTTGCCGCGCGCGATAGGCCGGTTCATTCCAACCCGCCAGCAATGCAGTCAATTGATCAAGGGATAGATTATAAAGATTAGGTACTGTATTCACAATCGTATTATACCAAAAACAATGCAGCGAGGATCTGTCATTCCTCGCTGCATGAGAAAAAATATAGTAACGCAGCAGCATCCAAGCAGCGCCGGAATGGCGACACCTGGATGCTACTGGTTGAAGAAACGCTGTTTAGCGGCGGCGCGTGATGCGTGACTCGCGGATGCGAACTGGCAAGCGCTCTGCGACCCGACGGCCTTCGGCGACACGCACGACGAAAGCGACCGTCAAAATCAGGGCTGCAAGTACGAATAAAAGCGTCATGTTCATTCTCCTTAAATGGTACGCAGAAACGTTGCCATCTGATGAATCAACTACTTCTCTGCTAGTATACCACTGCGGCGTACAAGCGTCTATAGCTTTTGGTCCCATCTGCCAATGTGACTCATCTCATTCTATTCATGTATGTATACGCAGAAAATATGCCAGCGGTTCTGTTTGGACGCAGGAATTGCGCGCTTATTTTCACATGTTTGTCCTTGACAGTGGCACCACACTCATCTACCTTTAACATGTACAGCATACCGCGCGCTCGTTTTTCCTGCCGCGCTCGTTCACAGGGAGGCAGCAACGCATGTCAACACACACACCAACACCCGCTCCGCCGCTCTACACGCCGCACGGCGGGCAACTGCCGCGCATGGCGCTGGTACGGCAGCATTTTGATACTACCCGTATTCCTGACATCCGGGCAGCCGTGGCAGCAGGTTTCCGGCAGCACGCACCCGGCACGATTGAGCCGGGCATGCGCGTGGCGATTACCGCAGGGAGCCGCGGCATCGCGAACATTGCCGGGATCATTGCGGCGGTGGCCGACGAGGTGCGCCTGCTCGGCGCGGAGCCATTTGTGATTGCGGCCATGGGCAGCCACGGCGGTGCCACTGCCGAAGGGCAGCGTGAGGTGCTCCAAAGCTACGGCGTCACCGAAGATCAGGTCGGCTGCCCGGTCGTTACTACAACCGAGGTTGTGCCGCTTGGCGAGACGGACGCGGGCGTGACTGCCTACACCAACCGGATTGCGCACGAAGCCGACGCGATTATTTTGCTCAACCGGGTCAAGCCGCATACGATTCTGACGGGCGAGCTTGGCAGCGGCCTGATGAAGATCGCGGCGGTTGGCCTTGGCAATCCCATGGGCGCTGATTCGATTCACCACATGGGCTTGCAGCAGCACGTCATTCCGGTTGCGCGGCTGGTGCTGCAACGCGCGCCGATCAAGCTCGGCGTCGCGATTGTGGAGAACTCGCTCGACCAGACATGGAAAATTGAGACGATCCCGACTGCCGCGATTGAGGAAGCAGACAAGCGGCTCCTGCGCGAGGCGCGGGCGCTGCTGCCGAACATCCCGTTCGATCCGCTCGATCTGTTGATTGTCGATCAGATCGGCAAAAATTTTGCAGGCACCGGCATGGATCCCAACGTGATTGGCATGCACCGGCGCATCGGCGGCCCGCCCCAGCGCGAGATCGGCTGCATCGTGGCGTGCGACCTGTCGGACGAGAGCCACGGCAATGCGTCCGGCGTCGGCATGGCCGATGTTATCACCGAGCAACTGCGCGCCAAAATCGATTGGCATGCGACCTACACCAACGGACTTACGGCCAACAATTTTGGGGGCGTGAAGCTGCCGGTCGCCTGCGCCAGCGCGCGCGCGGCGGTGCTGCTCGCCATGAAGCCGTATAACGCCGAAAGCATCCGGGTCGTGCGCGTGCGCAATACGGCGCAACTCGACGAAATGTGGGTGTCGCAGGCGCTGCTGGCCGAGATTGCCAGCCGTCCATCGCTTGAGCAGATTGGCGACCTTCAAGAAGTGAACTTCTGATATCCCCAACGTTGGCGCGCCAGCGAGACTGGCGCGCCGCTTCTATCAAACGAAACCGCGTCCGGCTGCCTCTCGCTCCTCCTTTTGGACTCCACTACTCAGCCTTTAGACCTATTTTGGCAAATATTACCAAAAGAGTATTGACATTCCACAAAGAAGTGGTATTATTTGCTCCAAGGAAGTTAATTAGTTGCAATTCGACGATACTTATTGAAAGGAGACGGAAGATAGGAATAAATCTTCTTCCATACGTATCAAGATATTGCAACAATGTAACAGGTTTTTGCGAGCATAGCAAGGAGGCATTCCATGGATTATCTGCTTTTGGATCGCGCCGAACAGCACCGCGCCGACCTGTTGAGCGAAGCTGAAGCTCGCCATGCCACGCATCGCCGCAGCGTAGCGCGCCAACAGCACGCCCAGGCCGCGCTGGCATGGCTGGGCGAGCGATTCATCGCCTGGGGCTGGCGGCTGCGGGCGCGCTATGGCAAAGTTGAACATCGCGCCGCGCTGTAGATCAGATTGAGGAAACGAGCATAATATTGCAAGACTCAACAGGTGTGCTCAGCGCGCCAGAGACTCAGACAAACATGACCACAGCCTTGCGCCATCACAATAGCACAGCGGACGGCATCGTGGAGGTACGCGAACTACGCAAAACCTACACGCGCCGCACCAGGCGCGCGGATCAGCATGGCTGGACGAAATGGCTGCCGTTCGGCAACACTCTCGCCGAAACGTCAACGGCCGTTGATACGATTAGCTTCAGCATCCGGCGCGGCGAGATCTTCGGCCTGCTTGGCCCGAACGGCGCGGGCAAGACCACAACGATCCGCATGCTCTGCACGCTGCTGGAGCCGACCAGCGGCACGGCGACGATCAACGGCTACGATGTGAGCCGCCGGCCCGGCATGGTTCGGCAGAACCTCGGCGCAGTGCTGACCGGCGACCGCAGCATTTATTGGAAGCTGACCGGGCGCGAAAACCTGGAATATTTCGCCGCGCTCTACCATATTCCGCCTGCGATTGCCCGCCAGCGCGTCACGCAACTGCTCGACCGCCTCGACCTGACGAGCAAGGCCGACGAGCGCGTGGAGCGTTACTCGACCGGCATGAAGCAGCGCATTGCTATTGCCAAAGCGCTGCTCGCCAATCCGCCGGTGCTGCTGCTGGACGAGCCGACCACCGGCCTCGACCCGCAATCGGCACGGAACCTGCGCGAACTCATTCAGGAGATCAAGCAGGAAGGGCGCACGATTCTGCTGACGACGCATTATATGGAAGAGGCCGACCAACTGAGCGACCGCGTCGGTATCATCGATCTTGGCCGGATCATTGCGCTTGACACGCCAGCGCACCTCAAACGCACGATCAAACAACTCGATATTGTGCGCATGGAAGTCGAGCAGCACAATCAGATGCTGACCAGCGCCTTCAACCGGATGCCATCCGTGCAGAACGCCATGGTGCGCTACCTTGACGACGAGCATGTCTGGTCGGTCGCGCTGCACACCACCGACAGCCGCAACCTGCTGCCGCAGATCATCGAGCAGATCGGCGCGCACGGGGGCAGCATTCGGCACTTGCAGGTGGACCAGCCAACGCTGGAGGATGTGTTCATTACGTTAACTGGCAAGCAGTTGCGGGACTGAGCGCAGCGTTTGAGCGGGTGACATGGTGACACGATGACAAGATGACACGGTGAGCGGGTGAGGAGGCTCTCCGCTCAAACGCTCTCCGCTCTCCGGTCCGCCGTCCGTCATTAAATAGAGGAACATCATGCTTGGTTCAACCACATTAGGTCAACGGTCATTCGGCTCAGAACTGCGGGCCTTGCTGGCCATGGCGCACAAAGAATGGACGATTTTCGTGCGCTATCCCAGCTGGGTCATCGCGTTCGTGATCTGGCCGGTGCTGTTTCCGTTTGGCTACATCTTCACGGCGAAGGCGCTGAGCGGGCCGGGCGGCATGGCGGCGGCGACGTTCGGCAGCCGGGCGGGAACAACTGATTACGCCAGCTTCATCGTGATCGGCACCACGCTTTACATGTGGCTCAACATCACGCTCTGGGACGTGGGGTTGCAGCTCCGCGAGGAACAGATGCGCGGCACGCTTGAGTCCAACTGGCTGTGCCCGATCTGGCGCATCTCGCTGATGCTGGGCGGCAGCCTGACCAAGCTTGCCACAGCACTGATGTTTCTGGCGATCACGGTTGTTGAATTCTGGCTGTTTTTCGACATTCAGTTGCTGCGCGGCAATGCGGCGCTCCTGCTCCTGCTCCTGCTGCTGCTGATCGCATCCATTTACGGGATCGGCATCGCGTTTGGCAGCCTGGTGCTGCGCTTCAAAGAGGCGAACGCGATGGTGTTTCTGGTGCGTGGCATTTTTCTGGTCTTTTGCGGCACGACGTACCCAATCGAAGTGATGCCGCACTGGATGCAGCAGATCGCGACGCTGCTGCCGCTGACCTACGCCAACCGCGCGCTCCGCATGGTCATTCTGAGTCAGGCCAGCTTTGCGGATGTGTGGCCGGACGTGCGCGCGCTGTTGATCTTCGCCGTCATGCTGCCGCTGCTGGGCTACGTGGCCTTCAGGATCGTCGAGCAACGGGCGCGGCGGACCGGCACGTTAGGGCAATATTAGGAGGCGCATATGCTCAATCTTTCGCTCGCGCGTCCAACATGGCAATCGCACCTGCGCGCGGTGCTGGCAATTGCCAGGAAAAACTGGCTCCATTTCCTGCGCTACCCGCTCAACGCGGTCTTCCAGATTGTGCAGCCGGTCATGTGGCTGACGCCGGTCTACTTTCTGGGGCGCACGTTCGCCACCGCGCAGGGAAACGTCGGGTTCGCGGCATACACCGGCATCAGCGATTACATGGCGTTTATCATCGTCGGCTCGATTATTTCCAGCTATATCAGCGCCGTGTTCTGGGGCATGGGGCTGGCATTGAAGACTGAAATGGACTCTGGCGTGCTCGAAAGCAACTGGATGACACCGGTGCCGCGCCCGTTGCTGCTGGTGGGTCAAACGCTCGCCAATCTTGGCATCACCACGCTGAACTGCGTTCTGGTGTGCGTGCTGGCTTGGCTGTTGTTTGGCTTCTCGATCAGCGGCAATCTCCTCGCGGCAGCGCTGACGTTAATCCCGATGCTCGTGGCGCTGTACGGCTTCGGTTTCGCCTTCGCGGCCCTGGTGCTGTTGATCAGGGAATCGAACACTTTGATTGATGTGTCGGACTTTGTGATTTCAACCTTTTCGGGGAGCCGGTTTCCAGTCATGGTGCTGCCGCGTTTCCTGCTGCCAATCTCGCTGGCGATCCCGCTGACCTACGGCCTGGACGCGGTGCGCGGATTGCTGCTGAACGGCACGACGCTGCTGCCAATCGGGACGGAGATTATTATTCTGTGCGCGTTCATGCTCGTGATGGTCCCAACTGGCTACGGCGTGTTCAAGCTGGTTGAGCGGCGCTGCCGCATCCATGGCACGCTGGGCATGCATTGAATCATACCGTAAAGCGTAAAACATAAAGCGTAATTGCTGCAACGCATATGTTTTTGAGAGGCTTTTGCACTGCGCCATAACGCTTTACATTTCACGCTTTGCGCTTTACTCATTCTGTCATCTTATCATGAAGGTCATTAAAGAGGAGGAATCATGCATCCGCTACTCACCAAATGCCCGGTCTGCGGCGACGAACTGGTCGTCACGCGACTCCACTGCCCGCAGGACAACATCACCATCGACGGAACGTTCGAACTCGGCTGGCTCGGCAAACTCAGCCGCGAACAGTTGGAATTTGTCGAGCTCATGGTCAAGAATCGCGGCAACATCAACGGCGTCGCCGCCGACCTGCGGATCGCCTACAACACCGCCCGCAGCCGCCTGGACGACATCATCGCCGCGCTCGGCTACGGCGTGCCAATTGAGGATCAGCGCGCCGACCGCCGCTCCGTGCTCGACCGGCTGGCCTCGAAGGAAATTTCAGTTGAAGAGGCCATGAAGCTATTACGTGGATAAAACAAAGCAGAAAGAACAAAGAACAAAAGCATCAAACCCTGCTTCTTCACCTATTTTGTTCTGACATCTTTGTTCTTTGTTCTGACATCTTTGTTCTGTAGGAGGCAACCATGTCACAACCCGACGAGCGACTTCGCATCCTGAAGCTGGTCGAACATGGGCAGGTGTCTGCGGAAGAAGGCGCGCAGCTCATGGCCGCCGTGGAGTCTGGCACAGCGACGGGCCGCACGCGCACCGCGACCTCCGCGCGCTCGCTGCGCATCCGCGTGACAGACCTTGACACGCAGCGCCAGAAGGTCAATGTCACCATCCCGACCAGTCTGATCAGCACAGGCTTGAAGCTGGGCGCGCGGCTGATTCCCAACGCCAGCCCGGCCACCATGGACGAACTGCTCCGCGCCGTGGAAACGGGCGCAACGGGCCGCGTTTTTGAGGCGCAGGACCGCGAGCAGGGCGAACGGATCGAAATTTTTGTGGAATAGCATGGCACACCAAGGAGGAACATACATGGCAACGTCATTTTCTGTTGGCGACACGCCACACATCACGCTCACGGCATGCACTGGCGACATTGTGATCGAGCGCGGCGGGCCGCACACCATTGAAGTGCTCACCAACACAGCGGCCAACCGCATGGAACCGCGCGAAGGCGGCCTCGTCATCGAACGAGCATCTGGCGACTTGCGGCTGCGCGTGCCTGCCGACGCCAGCATTATTGCGGCGCAGGTGCAGGGCGACGTTCAGGCGCGCGGTGTCGCAACCGTGAATCTTTCCGACGTACGCGGCGATGTGCAGGTTATTGACGCAAATGATGTGCATCTGCGCGGCATGGGCGGTGATGTGCAAGTGCGTGATGCCGAGCGGCTGGTGCTGCAAGATGGCTTTGGGCGGCACACTGACGATGTGCAGGTCGAGCGGGTAGTCAACGTTGAGATCGAAAATGTCGGCAGTGACCTGCTGCTCAGCGATGTGCAAACCGCGGTGATCGGCAATGTCGGCGACGACTTCCGCGCCGATGTGCGCGAATCGCTGCGCTTTGGCAGCGTCGGCGGCGACCTTAACGCGCGCGGCTCCGGCCAGCTTCAGCTTGCTGGCGGCAGCATCGGTGGCGACGCCAGCATGCGCGACGCGCAGAGTGTGCAGCTTGGCAGCGTTGGCGGCGACGCGCAGGTGCGCGATGTGCGCGGCGACCTGCGGCTGCACAGCGTCGGCGGCGATGCCAACATCAGCTCGATCGCTGGCAAGATCGAGCTTGGCTCAATTGGCGGCGATGCCAATATTGAGGCGGAGCAGGGCAGCGTCAGCGCCGGAAACGTCGGTGGCGACCTGCGGCTGCGCGCCAATTTCCCGCCCGAAACGTCGCTCCATCTCCAAATTGGCGGGGACGCGCGCATCGATCTTCCACGCGAACCAAACCTGACGCTGCAAGCCATGGTCGGCGGCGATGCCAACGGGCCAGGCATCCATGCTGGCAGCGGCATGGTGTCAGCAGTATACGGCGAGGGCGCGGCGAAACTTTCCCTGACAGTTGGCGGCGATCTCGAACTGCGGGGCGGCAACGAGCCGCGCAGCACCAGCACGCTCGGCAGCAACTGGGATGATTTTGGACACGAGATGGGCCGCGTGGGTGAGGAAATAGGCCGGGTGGGCGAAGAGTTCGGGCGCAATATGGAGCAGTGGGGCGAAGAGTTCGGGCGGCACATGGAGCGTTGGGGCGAAGAATTCGGGCGCAACATCGCGGCGAGCTTCAGCGGATGGGACCGGCATGATGCCGCCACAGACGCCAGCCGCGCCGAACAACGCGCCGCGCGCCAGGCAATCCGCGATCAGGCCCGCGCTGCGCGCGACATGGCAGCGCAGGAAAGCAACCGTATTCTGGCTGCCAATCGTGAGCAACTCGAACGATTGAAGGAGCAAGCGCGCCAGGCGGCCAGCGAAGGCATCAGCGGCGCGCGGGAAGCCGTCGAGCGGGCGATTGCCGCGTTCAACACGCCGCAGCCGCCGCAGCCGCAGCGCCCACCACAGCCGCCCACGCCAACTGTCGTTCCGAACACGCCACCCGCGCCACCCGCGCCGCCCGCCACTGGCGCAACGATCAACCTGGGCGCACATGGCGAACCACAGGCCAGCACGCCAGCCAACAACGCCAGTGACGCGCCGGTTGCACAGACGAATCCGGCAACTGGCCCGACCATGCGCCTCGGAGCGGAAGGCGAACGGCAGCCTGACGACACCGCCGCGCCAACCGGGGGCCGCACCGTTGAGGATGAGCGCACCGCCATTCTCCAGATGGTCGCCGAGGGCCGCATCTCGTCGGAAGAAGGCGACATGCTGCTGGACGCTTTGGGGTAATTCCCAAACTGTCAGGTCTGCGGCAAGGATTTTCGGATCATCTTGTCCAGACCTGGCAGGTTTCAGAAGCGAAAACTGCTGCTATACTTGTGCTCGCATGGATACTGAGCATAAAGGAGCATATGTATGGCTGATCCACGTCTTGAAAAGCTCGCCGCGACGCTGGTCAACTATTCGGTTGCGGTGCAGCCCGGCGACTGGGTCGCGATCAGCGGGCATGTCGTCGCGCTGCCGCTGATCAACGAGGTGCTGCGCCGCGTGCTGGAGGCCGGGGGACATCCCACGCTGGCGCTGCAAAGCGATGAATTAGACGAGACCATGCTGCGCTATTCAAACGACGAGCAACTGCGCTGGATCTCGCCGTTCGAGAGCACGACCATCGAAAAGGCCGACGCGACGATCAACATTCGCGCGACCAGCAACACCCGCGCGCTCACCGGCATCGACCCCGGCAAATCGCGCACTCGTCAGCAGGCGCGCGCGGGCCTGCTGAAGCTCGGCATGCAGCGCGCCGCCGAAGGATCGCGGCGCTGGGTGCTGACGCAATACCCCTGCCCGGCCTACGCGCAAGAGGCTGACATGAGTCTGCGCGACTACGAGAATTTCGTCTACGCGGCGACCTTCTGCGATCAAGCTGACCCGGTCGCGGCATGGAACAACGTGTATAACGACCAGCAGCGGCTCGTAGACTGGCTTAAAGGCAAGCAGCAGGTGGTGGTGCGCGGCCCCAATATCGACATGTCGCTCTCAATCGCCGGGCGGACGTTCATCAACTCCGACGGCAAACACAACATGCCGAGCGGCGAAATCTTCACCGGCCCGGTCGAAGATTCGGTTAACGGTTGGGTGCGCTTCACCTACCCAGCCATCCGCGCCGGGGTTGAGGTCGAAGGCGTCGAACTGGAATTCAAAAACGGCAAGGTCGTGCGGGCAACGGCGGAAAAGAACGAAGCCTACCTCGTCAGCCAGCTCGATAGCGATGAAGGCGCGCGCTATCTGGGCGAGTTCGCGATCGGCACGAACTACGGCATCACGCGCTTCACCAAGAGCATTCTGTACGACGAGAAGATCGGCGGAACGCTGCACATGGCGGTCGGCGCGGGCTACCCGGAGACTGGCAGCCGCAACACATCGAGCGTCCACTGGGACTTCATCTGCGACATGCGCCAGGACAGCGAAGTGTTGGTGGACGGCGAACTGTTTTACAAGAACGGCCAGTTTGCTATCTAACGGCGGGCATGCGAACCGCCGATGTTTATTTTTATTCAACCGCCGATGAATACAGATACACGCCGATAAAATGAAATACGAGCTAATAAATCACACCTATCGGCGTTCATTGGCGTTTATCGGCGGTTGAATAGCACTCGCTGCTACGCCCGCCGAAAGTCCTTGATATTCAATTGCAGCGTGCTGTTGCCGTTCCAGGTATTGGCCTCCAGCGTGTAGGCAATGTCGATGAAGCGCGGGCGCTGAAAGTACTGCGCCATGTCGCCAAGCCGGAAGGCAATACCCTCGTAGGTCGGGCCGCCGCTGCCGTCATCGAGCCGCAGCTTGAGGTGCTGGCCTTCCGCGCCGCGCGGCCACGCGCCGATCACCCGCACATGGCTGCTCATGAGCACCGGCTGCGGATTGGCGTTGCCAAATGGCTCTAATGCTTGTAATTCGGCCAGCAATTCCCAGGTTACATCGTTGAGCGGCACCTCCGCATCAATCGTCAGCGCGGGCGAGAGTAATTCATCGGGTAAATGTTCCTCGGCATAATCGAGCAGGCGTGTTTCCAGCTCAGGCAGGTGCTCGTTCGTGATCGTGAAGCCCGCCGCCGCCGAATGCCCGCCGAAGCGCTCGAACAGGTCGGCGCAGGTCGTCAATGCCTCGATCATGTTGAAGCCCGGCACCGAACGGGCCGAGCCGCGCGTCGTTTCTTCGCCCCGTTCCATGAGCAGCACCGGGCGGCCAAGCTCCTCGACCAGCTTCGCGGCGACCAGGCCGACCACGCCCGCCGGGTAGCCCTCGCCGTCCAGCAGCACGATCCGGTTAGCGTCCTTGCCCAGCTCGTGCGCCTGATCGAGCGCGGCCTTCTGCACCTCGGTCGTTAAGCCTTTGCGCCGCACATTGGCCTGATTAAGTTCGGCGGCAAGCTGCTGCGCTACGCCATAATCGTCGGCCAGCAGCAGCCGGTAGGCCAGCACGGCGTCGTCGAGCCGCCCGGCGGCATTCAGGCGCGGCCCCAGCATGAACGCGATGTCGCTTGCGCTGATGTTGCCCTGCATCAGCCCGGCGGCTACAATCAGGGCGCGCAGGCCGGGGCGCTGCGTGGCATTAATCGATTCAAGACCGGCCTTCACCAGCACGCGGTTCTCGCCAGTCAGCGGCCCCAGGTCCGTCACCGTGCCGAGCGCCACCACGTCGAGCAGGTCGCGCCCGCGCAGCGCCATGCGCATGCCGAGCCGGGAGAGCGCCTGTACGAGCTTATAAGCGATGCCAACGCCGACCAGTTGCTTGTAGGGGTACTCGCAGCCTGGCTGCTTGGGGTTCACCACCGCATTCGCATCCGGCAGAATTTCGGGCGGCGTGTGGTGATCGGTGACAATCACATCCAGCCCGGCGGCGCGCGCATGCGCCACCTCGGTCACGTTGCTGATGCCACAATCGACCGTGATCAGCACCCGCACGCCCTGATCAACCAGGTGATCAGTCGCCACATGATTGAGGCCGTAGCCTTCGTGCAGGCGGTGCGGGATGTACGGCTGAATATCGCCGCCCATAGCGGTAATCGCCTGCATCAGCAGCGTCACCGCCGTCACGCCATCTGCGTCGAAGTCGCCATAGACGGCAATCGATTCGCCTTCGGCAATCGCCGTGGCAATCCGCCGCGCCGCCGCATCCATGCCCTTCATCAGGAATGGGTCGTGGAGGCCGCCCTTGTAGTCAGACGACAAAAAGCCGGTGGCACTCTGAGGCTCGTGCATGCCGCGCTGATACAACAGCGTGGCGACAAGCGGCGAATACTGATTGAGTTCGGCAAGCGCAGCGGGCGGGGCCAGTTCGCGTATGACCCAACGTTTTTTACGGGCGGACATAGTTTCTCCAAAGCCAGGAACAAAGCCACGAGAACAAACGGTATAATCTCTTTTGTCCTCATGGCCTTGTTCTTTGTTCTTCGTTCTTACCGATCCAGGCGATATGGCACGCTGGTGACGACCTTGCCTCTGCGGAAGAACAGCGCGGTCTTGATGAACAAACCGGTCTGATTATGCAACAGGTGTTGCCACCACTTCGATGGCACAAACTCCGGAAGAATCACCGTCAGCACGTCATCGTCGTACACCTTATCCATCTCGTCGATGTATTTCAGCAGTGGCCGGATCAACGAGCGATACGGTGACGGCAAAACGACCAGCGGAATACCGCTGCCCCACTGTTCCCATTTGGCCTGAATCTTCGCCGTCGCTTCCGCGTCCATGTCAACATACACTGCCGTAACATTATCTGGCGCGAGCGACAGCGCATACTGCACTGCCGGAATAACACCGCGATGCACACCACTGACCAGCACCACCGCCGTGTGGCGGCGCACAGCGACAGGCGGCGGCGCATCAGCCAGTGAAAGCTGCTCCGCTACCGCATTATAGTGTCGCCGGATGCTCAGCAGAATCAGCACCAGAATGGGAATAAGCGTCATGACTGCCCATGCGCCCTCTAAAAAGCGGGTAACGGCAATAATAACCAGCACCATGCCAGTGACCGTCGCGCCAGCGAGATTAATAGCTGCGCTCCGATGCCAGCCTGCTGGCCGCAGCATCGACCAACGCCGGAACATGCCGAACTGCGACAGGGTGAATGATGTAAACACGCCCAGCGCGTAGAGCGGCAGCAATTCCTGCTCGCGCGCGCCAAAAGCGATGACCAGCAGGCCGGCCAGCGTACCAAGCACAACAATCCCGTTCGAGAAAACCAGCCGGTCACCACGCTGCGCGAACTGGCGCGGAAGAAAGCGATCGCGTGCCAGGAAGTATGAAAGCCGTGGGAAGTCCGCATAGGCGGTGTTCGACGCCAGCACCAGGATGAGCATGGTCGCCAGCTGCGTGACATAGTAGAACCACGACCCTGATCCAAAAATAGCGCGGGCAAGCTGCGACGTGGCGGTTTCTGGCTCGGGGCTGCCGTCGGGAATGATGTGATACGTGTTGGCCAGCACGCTAATGCCCAGGAACATCATGCAAAGGATGGTTGCCATGACGACCAGCGTAATTGCCGCGTTGCGCGACTCTGGATTCTTGAACGCAGGCACGCCATCGGCGATTGCCTCGATGCCAGTCAGCGCCGTGCAGCCACGCGCGAACGCGCCCATCAACAGGAAGATTGTCACTGGTTGCAAGTGCGACGGGAAATGGGTTATCTCTGGTGGCGGCAGATGGTTCACGTTGCCAGTCAGCACGTGAAATAGCCCAACGGCAATCAGGCTGAACATGCTAAAAATGAACAGGTACGTCGGCACCGCAAAGATACGGCCCGATTCCTTCACGCCACGCAGGTTCGCAAGCGTCAGCAGGGCAATGAGAATCAGCGCGAGTTCAACGCGATACGGATCCAGCGAGGGAACTGCGGATGTAATAGCCGCAACCGACGCCGACATACTCACGGCGACGGTCAGAACATAGTCGATCAGCAATGCCGAAGCAGCCGTCAGCGATGGAAGCGTGCCAAGATTTTCGCGTGAAACAATATAGGTTCCGCCGCCCTGCGGGTAGGCCATGATCGTCTGACGATACGAAAACGCGACCGTCATGAGCAGCAACGCGATCCCGATCGAGATCGGAGTCACAAGGCCAAGCGCGCCTGACCCAGCCACAGACAGCGCAATCAGCACCGCCTCGGTCGCGTAGGCGACGGACGATAACGCATCAGACGAAAAAACGGCCAGGGCGATGCGTTTGGTAAGACGTTCATGGGCCAGCTGCTCTGTTGCGAGCGGCTGGCCGACAACAAAGCGCTTCAGTTGTCCAATCATTATGTATGCTACAGTTTGTACAACCTACGCCGTGCATGGAGCGTAGGAGGGTCGTGCAACAGCCGTATTTCAGGGCAAAAAAAAAGCCGCTGAGCAGTCGGCACAGCCGTCGGCTGTTGCTTACTTCATTCAACAGATTGCTCTGGGTGCGCCTTTGCCCAGCAACATACGCATGCCGTATGCGCAACGCAATGATCATAGCACTATCGCAGTAGGTCGTCAACCCGGTTGTTAGAACTTTTTGACCAGATGCGTGCAGCACCGTAGCGCTGACGCTCCGATCTCCGTAGTGCTGCGCGATTACATCTGGCACCCGGCGCTTCAGAGCGAAAAAAGTTCTTGCTCTTGCATGGAGGTTTCCCCGTTGAATATGGTGCAGCGCGACGGGCATATCCGCCGCGCTGCACCAGCCCATCGAGGGGTATCAGCATTATGGATAAATGCCGCGCGTGATCGTCGCATCGGCCACGCGGCGCACGGAAAGCAGGTAGGCCGCAAGCCGCATCGGCACGCCACGCTCCTCCGCCACCGAGCGTACCTGCTCGAATGCGTTGACCATGATCCGTTCAAGTTTCGAGTTTACGTCAAGTTCATCCCAGAAGAATGATTGCAGCCCCTGCACCCACTCGAAGTAACTGACCGTCACGCCGCCCGCATTCGCCAGAATGTCAGGAATGACGGTGATGCCGCGCTCCTGCAGAATAAGATCGGCATTCGGCGTCGTCGGGCCGTTCGCGCCCTCGACCACCACCTGCGCATGAATGTCAGGCGCATTGCTGGCAGTGATCTGGTTTTCGAGCGCGGCTGGCACCAGCACATTGCACGGCAAAGCCAGCAGTTCTGCATTGCTGATCCGTTCCACGCCCGGCGCATGGTAGCCTTCCAGCAGGTGACGCGGGTGTTTGGCAGCATAGGCGCGCATCGCTGGAATGTCCAGCCCGCCACGGCGCATATAGCCGCCCGTCGCGTCGCTTACGGCGATAACCCGGCAGCCCAGATCGGCAATCAGTTCAGCCGCCACGCCGCCAACGTTACCGAAGCCCTGCACCACCACATCGAGCTGGCCAAGATCGCGCCGCTGCCAGCGCGCCCACTCGCGCACCATCAGGCTCACGCCGCGCCCGGTCGCTTCACTGCGGCCAAGCGAGCCGCCGACGCCAATCGGCTTGCCCGTAATGACGGACGGCACGGTATGGCCCTCGTGCATGGAAAGTGTGTCCATGATCCATGCCATCACCTGCGCGTTGGTGTTGACATCCGGCGCGGGAATATCCTTGTCGGGGCCAATCAAAATGCTGATCTCGGTCGCGAAGCGGCGGGTCAGCCGCTCCAGTTCGCTCATGGAAAGCTGCGCCGGGTCCACGATCACGCCGCCTTTGGCACCACCGTAAGGAATGTTCACCAGCGCGCACTTCCATGTCATCCACATGGACAGGGCGCGCACCTCGTCGATGTCGACCTGCGGGTGGTAGCGGATGCCGCCTTTGGCCGGCCCGCGGCTGAGGTTGTGCTGCACGCGGTAGCCGGTAAAGACTTCGGTGCTGCCATCGTCCATTTTGACCGGGAAGTGAATCGAAAGCTCACGATTGGGGACGCGCAAAATTGCGCGAATGCCGTCGGGCAGGCCCAGCATGTCCGCCGCTTTGTCGAACTGCTGCTGCGCGATGTGAAAGGGGTTCTCGCGCTCAGACGCCATTGTCTTTGCCTCCATTGTGTCAAGCATAGTTCTCACCTATATAAACGCTGTATCACGCCAATGTGATACGCTGCGCTATCACCGTACCACGGAATTGTGGTATACGCAATAGAATTAGCACAACGCTTGCCGCAACAATTGTCTGACCATCAGCGTCAGACCAACGAATGGTTAAGCAAACATAGTTATCGCACCATATGCGAAAGGATGAACCCATGAACCCTCAATTTACGCGCAGCGCCAACGACAAGATCATTGCCGGTGTGTGTGGCGGCATCGCTCGCTATGTCGACGTGGATCCGGTGTTCGTGCGCCTGCTGTTCGTGCTGGCCGTCTTTCTGGGCGGCGTCAGCCCGCTCGTCTATCTCGTACTGTGGCTGATCATGCCGCAGGAAAAGGTAAACACCGCAACCACAGCGCCCGCATTGCCGTACGTGCCGGACCATCCGCGCCCGGCCGAGCAGTGGAAGTACGATCCGTATACGGGCGAGCCGGTGCGCCGCTAACGATTGCAGCCATGCAACCGTGGCCTCATACAGGTATACGCAGAACAGGACACCCGTGCATGCGCGGGTGTCCTGTTTTTGAGGATTGGATAGCAATGTGCTATAGTGAGGCCACATGCTTGATTCCATGATGTCGTTACGCTTTACTGATACAGGTTGAGGATTTTCATGCGTATCCGAACGATTACCGTGGGCGCGCGCGAGGCCGACCTTGGGCGCGTGGCAACAGCGGCCCAGCGCGCCAAAACGCAGCTTGAGGAGGCTGGCTACGCCGTGCAGACCATGCGGCTGGCGTTGCAGCAAGTCTCGAACACCTGCGCCGACGTGTCCACGGTCATGCAGGGTGCCGAGCGGCTCGCGCTGGACGCTGGCTTTGATTATGTGAGCGTCGGCCCGGTCGAGGGCAAGCGCCTGCCTGATCTGGCCGAAGCATTCAGTGTTACCGACGCGGTGTTCGCTTCGGCCACGATTGTCGGGCCGGACGCCGCACTGCGCTACGACATGATTCGCGCTGCGGCTGAAGCCATTCATGCGCTGAGCGCCGTCAGCCCCGACGGCCTCGCCAACATGCGCTTCGCCGCGTCGGCCTATGTTGCATCAGGTACGCCCTTTTTTCCAGCCTCGTACTTCGACAGCGGCGAGCCGTGGCTCGCTGTCGGCCCGGAAGCGGCTGCGCTGGCCGTTGGCGCCACGCGCTCGGTGAATAACGGGCATGCCGATAAAACCGGCGAGGAGCAGCGCCCATCGCTGGCTGGCTTCGCGGCGCTCCCACGGCTTACCGCGCTGATCGAGGAGCATGATCGTGCGATCACTGGCGCGCTGCTGCCGCTGGAAAATGAGATCCATGTGCGCTTTGCCGGCTGCGACTGGTCGCTCGCGCCGCGTGCTGACCAGGAGTGCAGCATTGGCGCGGCGATTGAAGCCATCAGCGGCGTGCCGTTCGGGGCATGGGGCACGCTGGCGGCGGTGCGCGGGCTGACAGCGGCGGTGCGCGCGGCGCGGGTGCGACAACTCGGCTTCAGCGGCGTGATGCTGCCGGTGCTGGAAGATCCGACGCTGGCGCAGCGCAATGCGGAAGGGCGTTACACGCTGCGCGATTTGCTGGCCTTCAGCGCTGTGTGCGGCACCGGGCTTGACACCATTCCGCTGCCGGGCGGCGCGACAGCAGACCACATTGCCCATGTCCTCATGGAAGTGGCGTCGCTCGCGTCGGCGCTACGTAAGCCGCTTACGGCGCGGCTGCTGCCGATTCCGGCCAAAGCGGCGGGCGACGAAACGGGCTTCGACACGTCAGATCAATCGCCGTTCGCGGGTGTGATCTGCAACACGCGGGTGATGGGGTTGTAA
>DASTWM010000400.1:0-11702 GCA_035765855.1 Roseiflexaceae bacterium | reverse complement strand
ATAGGTTGAAGGGTCGCATTGATGACACAACGAGATGCTTCACTTCGCATGCTCCGTTCAGCATGACACTGTTTTTCGCTGTCTTCTCCCCCATGTCATCTTGTCACCTTGTCACCTTGCCATCTTGTCACCTTGCCATCTTGTCACCTTGTCATCTTGTCACTTCACCCCCAGCCGCACCTTGTAGCTCCAGTACCATGGCACGCTCCGGTCGCCCAGCGCGGCATGCGCCGCCTCGCGCAGCGCCGTGATGCCGATCTCGTCCTCGCTCAGGCCGCGCTTGAGCAGCCCGGCGATCTGGCCCTGGCTCAGCGCCACGCCGACGACGCGCTCCGCATTGCCCTGCTCGACATGATGCAATTTTATCTCCTTCACGAAGCGAAAATGACCGCTGGCGCGGATGCGTTCGCCGTGCTGGCGCTTGTTCCAGTGGCGCACGCCCGCGGCTGTGTCATGCTCACGCTCAAGCGCGGCGGCGCGTTGGATGCACACATCATACGCTTCCTCGACCTGCCAGTGAAAGGTCGGCGGCCAATCGCAGTCATAGGCCGCGAACACACCGCCGGGCCTCAGGATGCGCGCCACCTCCGCGAAGGTCGGCTCCGGCTCCATCCAGTGCAGCGCCTGCGAGATCGTCACAATGTCGGCGCAGGCGTCCGGCAGGCCGGTGGCATGCCCAAAGCCTTCCAGATAGCGCACATTGAGCAGATCGGCGGATTTTAGCTCAGCCTCGGCGCGCATGTCGGCGCTCGGCTCCACGCCGACGACTTCATGTGCGCGCCCGGCCCAGATTCGCGTCGAAAGGCCGGTGCCGCTGCCCAGATCAACGACCAGCGCGGGCTGCGACATCTGTGCTAGCTGAGTCAACACGTCCACAATGACGGACGGCGGCTGCGGGCGAAAACGGTCATATACATCCGCAAAACCCATAAATCGTTCGATGTTTGCGTTCATGATCCCTCAAAAACTATGGCACATGCAGAACATGGCTATTGCAAAAACATAGGTCTATTATATAATTTATTTGCCCTGATTAAAAGATTATCGCGCAATGTACCGCTTTAGCAGCAATTCTACTCCCCAACACGCTGCTGTATTTGTGCTACTTCATAACGAAATAAACAACGTGCTGCCAGGCAAGGTGTTCATGCAAAAGCGTATGGAACCCGGCGTTTGTTCAAGCAGAGTCTATCCATTATTTCACTTCTAACATCAGCTACCCCATGCGACAGTTGGCTGCATGGAACAGCAGGAGGTGCGCAGTGACGCTGCGATTAGCTGATCGGTTGCTGGCGGTGCGCCAACGTCATACGGTTGGACGCGAGTCCGAGCAGGATGTGTTTCTTCAGGCGATCCACGCCGACGAATTCCCGTTTTGTGTGCTGCATGTGTACGGCCCCGGCGGCATTGGCAAGACGACGCTGCTCCGAACGTTCGGCGCGCTGTGCGCGAAGGCAGGCATCCGCTCGACCTATGTCGATGCGCGCGACATCAACCCGTCGCCGGATGTGTTTCTTCAGGTCATCGGCGCGGCGATGCAGCTTGAACCATCGTCAGATATGTTTGACGCGCTCGCTGCTGCACATGAGCGGCACGTTTTGCTGATCGACACGTATGAATTGCTGCTGCCGCTGGACGATTGGCTGCGCGATGTGTTTTTGCCGCATGCACCCGACAGCATGCTGATCGTGCTCAGCAGCCGCCAGCCGCCGACGACCGGCTGGCGCGCCGACCCGGGCTGGCATGAAATCATTCGCATGGTGCCGTTGCGCAATCTTAACCCGGACGAAAGCCGCGCCTACCTGACCCAACGGCAACTGCCGCCCGAGCAGCACGACGCGATTGTCGATTGGACGCACGGCCACCCGCTTGCGCTGTCGCTGGTGGCTGATACCTTCGCTCAACGTCATGACACGCAATTCAAGCCCGAAACAGCGCCAAACGTTATTCAGGGCTTGTTGGAACGCTTCGTGCAGAAAACGCCCGGCCCGGCGCACCGCACAGCGCTTGAGGCATGCGCGCTGGTGCGCCGGATGACTGAATCGCTGCTGGCCGAGATGCTCGACATGACCGATGTCAATGACATGTTCACCTGGCTACGCAGCCTGTCGTTTATTGAATCCGGGCAGCGCGGCCTGTTCCCGCACGACCTCGCCCGCGAAGCGCTGACCGCCGACCTGCGCTGGCGGCACCCCGCGCGCTACGCCGAGTTGCACCGCCGCGCGCGCCAGTACTACGCGCGCACGTTGCAGGAGCAGCACGGGCATGAGCAGCAACGCATCATGTTCGATTTCGTCTTTTTGCATCGCGAAAGCTCATTCGTGCGCCCGTTTCTGGAATGGCAGGAAAGCGGCAGCATCACCGCCGACCGCATGGCCGAGGGCGACAAGACGGCGTTGCTTGCCATAATCGAGCAGCACGAAGGGCCAACGGCGGCGCGGCTTGCGGCGCACTGGATGGCACGCCAGCCACATAATGTGACCGTGTACCGCGATACCAGCCAGCAGCCGATCGGCTTGTGGCTGCGGGTCGAGCTACAGGAAGCTAGCGATGCCGACCGGCAGACCGACCCGGCCACCGCCGCCGCATGGTCATACCTTCGGCGTCGTGCGCCGCTGCGGTCCGGCGAGCGCGCGGCCATGTTCCGCTTCTGGATGGCGCGCGACACGTATCAGGATGTTTCCGCCGTCCAAAGCGTGATCTCGATCAACATCGGCATGTATTACATGAACACGCCCGGCCTGGCATACACGTTTA
The DNA here is from genome assembly GCA_035765855.1 of Roseiflexaceae bacterium. Taxonomy (GTDB): domain Bacteria; phylum Chloroflexota; class Chloroflexia; order Chloroflexales; family Roseiflexaceae; genus DASTWM01. The sequence goes on along the minus strand of DASTWM010000400.1, from coordinate 8,945 downwards.
TGCCGTGCGCCTCGCCGGAGTTCTGGAAGCCAGCGTTTTCGTACATGGACCTTGAACAGCTGGAGGAAGCCGCGTTCGAAATTGACGGGCGGCGCTACACTGTTTTCGGGCATGATTGGCGCGTGACGCCGCCGCTGGCATGGCTCGATCTGCTGGCCGAGCGCGAGCTTGCCGAAGCGCCGCTGGAACATCAACCGGCCCGGCTGGCGCCGCTCGTGGTGTTGAGCCAGCCAGAGTTCGAGGAGTCGGTGCGCAACGCGCTGCGTGACATATTGCGCCCCGATGCCTTGCAGCGCAGCCCGCTGCTGCGCTCGCGCATTGTGCTCGACCGGGTAGGCGCGCATGCCAGCGATTCTCAGCGGGCGGCGGCATTGCAGGCGGCGCTGCGCGAGGCGGCGGAGACCATGCAGGCCCAGCCGCGCGAGCAGAAATGGTACCGCGCCGTATATCATACCTATTTGCAGCCCGCCGCCACGCAGGAGCAGGCCGCAGAATTGCTCGACGTGCCGTTCAGCAGCTACCGGCGGCATCTGAAAGCGGGCGTCGACCGCATTGTCGAACTGCTGTGGCAGCGCGAACTCCAGGGAGGCGAAGTGAGCACCAAGTGAGCAGTTTGTGAGCTTCAAACTGAATAGCGCATGAGCATACAGTAGGGCTGTCAGATCTGACAGCCCTACTGCTTTTGGAGCGTTTTGTATACCACTTGCATCATTACCCTCACCCTGCGGCTGCCGCCGCTTCCCGCTCCCAGCGGGAAAGGGACAGAGGGTGAGGGCGCAATGCAACAGCAATGTGTTTCTATGAACACGAGTTTTCTTTAAGACAGGAGGCCGAACATGACAACGCACGTCGTCTCGCATCACATCAGCACAGAAGCGCAGCCGCGCATGGCATTTGAGCGGCTGGCTGGATTCTGTGGGCTTGCCGCCGCTGCCGCGAATCTGGTGTACGCAATCGCGTTCATTGTGCTGCACGATCCGTTGTTGAGCGGGCTGGCGCTGCTGCTCGGCAATCTGCTCGCGACTGCTGTGCTGTGCGGCCTGTACATGCGGGTGCGCGCGGTCGAGGGTGGTTTCGCAGTCTGGGCGCTGCTGCTCGGAACGGCGGGCGCGCTCGGCGGCACGATTCATGGCGGCTATGACCTCGCCAACGCGCTCCATCCGCCCACCGCGCTGGCTGCCGTCGCCGACCTGCCGAGCGCCATCGATCCGCGCGGGCTGCTCACCTTTGGCGTGGCTGGCATTGGGCTGCTGGTGTTCGCCGCGCTGATTGGCAGGAGCGGTTCGTTCCCGCGCGGGCTGGCGACGCTCGGCTACGTCCTGGCGGCGCTATTGATCGTGCTCTACCTCGGTCGCCTGATCGTACTCGATGCTACCAGCCTGCTGATACTCGGCCCAGCGCTGCTCAGTGGCTTTATCGTCAGCCCGCTGTGGAATGCATGGGTTGGCATTGTTCTGTGGCGCGGCGAGCTGCGCGCCGACGCGTGATTGATACAAACCTTTTTTTATCAACATAAGGAGACGAACTCATGGCACCTCAGATGGACAACGAACAAAGATCCGGCCACGCAATCGTGATCGGCGGCAGCATGGCTGGCATGTTGGCGGCGCGGGTGCTCAGTGACTACTTCGAGCGTGTGACCTTGATCGAGCGCGACCAACTGCCCGACGGCGCGGAGAGCCGCAAGGGCGTGCCGCAGGGCCGCCATACGCACGGTATTCTGGCGCGCGGCACAACAATTTTGTCTGAGTTCTTCCCCGACCTGCTGCCATCACTGATCGAAGGCGGCGCGGTGCCGGGCGACATGGGCGAGTCGATGCGCTGGTATCAGTACGGCGGCTACAAAATCAACTTCCACAGCGACATGGAAGGCGTCGCGCTGAGCCGCCCATTTCTCGACATGCACATTCGGCAGCGCGTGCTGGCCCGTCCAAACGTCGAATGTCGCGATGGCAGCGCGGTTGATGAACTTGTGACCGACCATGCGCGGAAGCGCGTGCTGGGAGTGCGGCTGCGCCAGCAGGGCAACGCCGCGCCTGAAACGCTCTACGCCGATCTGGTGGTGGATGCCAGCGGGCGTGGCTCGGCGGCACCGCGCTGGCTGGAGCGGTTGGGCTATGGCCGCCCGCCTGAGACGAGCGTGAAGATCAATGTTGGGTATGCCACCCGAATCTATCGCCGCGACCCAACCGACCCGCTCACCAACACATTGTTCCTGATCTCGCCGACCCCGCCGCACGAGAAGCGCATGGCCGTGATGTTTCCAATCGAAGGCGACCGCTGGATTGCGACGCTTGGCGGCTGGTGCGGCGACCACGCGCCGGACGATGAAGCCGGATTCAACGAGTACGCGCGCAGCCTGGCCGCGCCGGATATCTACGATCTCATCCGGCGCTCCGAGCCGCTGAGCGCTGTCATGATACACAAGTTCCCCGCCAACCTGCGCCATCATTACGAGGGCATGCGCGCCTTCCCGGAAGGCTTGCTGGTCATGGGCGATGCGATTTGCAGCTTTAACCCAATCTACGGCCAGGGAATGACATCGAGCGCACTGCAAGCCCAGGTGCTCGACTGCTGTCTCCGCGAGCGGCAGACCGGCGACCTGAGCGGCATGTGGCGCGGCTTTTTCCGCCAGGTCGCGCGCGTCGTCGATATTCCCTGGCAGCTCGCGGCCGGCGAAGACTTCCGCTATCCAGAGGTCGAAGGCGTGCGTCCTCGCGGAACTGCGTTGATCAATGCCTATGTCGCCCAGGTGCATCGCGTGACTCATCACGATCCAGTGGTGTTTTCAGCGTTCCTGAAGGTCATGAACCTGATTGAGCCGCCCACCAGTTTATTCCGGCCACATATTGTGCGGCGCGTCCTCGCCGGCAGCCTGCGCCGTCGCTTCAGCACGCGGGTTGCCATGCAGGCGGCCCAGCCCACATAAACACTGAATGACGGAGTGCATGTGTCGAATCGAACGTTCGTTGATAAGGAGGTCGGTCATGGCTATTGCTCTCATTCTGAATGCGCTCGACATGACGGCGCAGCAGTACGATCGTATTCTTCACGATTTGGAAGCCAAAGGACTTGCAGCGCCCGATGGACGTTTGTGCCACATCGCGTGCGCAGCAGATGATGGTTGGATGGTTTTCGATGTGTGGGAATCGGAAGAGAAGCTGCGGCGGTTTGCCAATATTCTCATGCCGACCATTGCAGCTGAAGGCATTACGCTGACTCAGCCACGAATGGTTGCTGTACATAACATGATCCAGTGAAAGTCGACTGTCTACACATCTGACGAATGAATTTTCATCACAGGAGAAACATATGTCGATCAAAGATCGTGTGCTTACGTTCATGAGCAGTCCGGTTCGTGTTCGCCTGGGTGCGTTGGCGGTAGCATTAGGGGTCGTGTGGAGTGGCATCCAACACCATGGCGTGGTGTGGGGCGGTTAGTTGGGATCACGCGCTGCCTGAAAGATATCGCCAGATATTGATTTTCTTCATTTTTGATAGATAATAAGGAGGCATCTTCCATGTCAACTGAAGCTCATAAAGCGACAATCCGCCGTGTATTCGAAGAAATGGATCGCGGGAACTTTGCCGTTCTGGCGGATCTGTGTGCTCCTGGGTACGTCGTCCACTTTCCTGGTATGCCCGAACCTATGCCGCGCGAGTCCATCATGCCATTCTGGCAAAGCTTCTATGCTGCCTTTCCCGACCTGCGACATACGGTTGAGGATCTGATTGCGGAGAACGACAAGGTGGCGTGCCGGTTAACCATTCGCGGGACACACCAGAACGACTTTCAAGGCATTCCGGCAACTGGTAATGTAATAACCATGTCGGCTATCAATTGCTTCCGCTTCGTCGATGATAAAGTTGCCGAGCATTGGAGCGAATACGATGCCATGGGCATGATGCAGCAGCTTGGCGTCATTCCTGCGCCAGCGAGCGCGTAGCTCCATAGAACCACAGAACTCATTCGGCAGCCCTCACTCTCAATCTCTAGAGTGATTGAGGGTGAGGGCCGATAGCTATTCTGGAAAACATGCATGGTTTTATTTAGGTGACGGTCGAAATGCCAACAATCCAATGATAAACACTACAATAATCTCGCTGCGTCGCTGTCATTACAGCATGCCGAGTCGAACGGCGCGGCGCAGGCGTGGTGCAACGCGGTAACGCTCCTCGCCATATTCTGTTCGCACATGATCGAGGATTGCCACGATTTTGTCGTAGCCGATCTGCTTGGCGCGGGCGAGCGGCCCAGTTGGATGATTCATGCCTAGCCGCATGGCAGTGTCAATCGCCTCTGGCTCGGCAACGCCCTCGCCAACCGCAAAGGCCGCCTCATTCGCCAGCATGGCAACCACGCGTGGCACGACCAGCCCCGGGCCATCCTCAATCCAAACAGGCTCCCGACCGAGCCCGCGCACGATCATTTCGGCGGCGGTGCGGGTTTCATCGCCGAGCTTCGGCGTCGCGACCAGCGTTACCATGTTGTCGGTAAACAGGCCATCGTAGCCAACCAGCCGCTCTGGAAAGCGCAACTCCATGGCGAGCTCGCTCGCCATGACATCAACGCACTGCGCGAAAAGCGGCACATGCGCGGGCATCGTGCGGTCAAGAATAAGCGTCTGGTCAATCGCGCCTTCATCGCGCCCGGCCACAACGAACGCAGCGCCTACATTGATTTGCCCGTATGGCAATTCCTCTAGCAATGTCCAGCCCGCGGCGGTGAGCAACTCGGTCATGGTAGGTGCCCATGTGCCGGTGCCGATGACGGCGGACGATGGATGAGCGACGGCGGACGATGAATTATGATCAGGTGGATTCTGGTTCTCGATTCGTGGCTCCTGGTTCTCGTAACCGTAAAATCCCTGGCCCGTCTTCCTGCCCAACTGTCCGGCCAGCACCTTCTGCTGCTGGATGGGATGCGGGCGGTAGCGCGGCTCGCCGAACGCTTGCTCGTACATGGATGTGGTAACGTCGAAATTCACGTCGATGCCGATCAAGTCCATCAGCGCGAACGGCCCAAGCGGAAAGCCGCCCGCCTGCTGCAAAGCCATGTCCACGGTCGCGCAGCTTGCTATGCCTTCGCCTAGCAGCCGCAGCGCCTCGCCATAGAACGGGCGCGCCACCCGATTAACGATGAATCCGGGCGTGTCGCGGGCCAGCACCGGCGTCTTGCCAAGCTGCGCGGCGAAGGCACGCAACGTTGCGATTGTGGCGTCGTTCGTCTGCGCGGCGCGGACGACCTCGACCAGCGCCATGCGATGCACCGGATTGAAAAAATGCAGCCCGGCGACCCGCTCCGGCGCGGGGCATGCTGAAGCGAGGGCGGCGATTGGTAACGACGACGTATTGCTGGCAATGATCGTCGGCGCGGGGCAGAGCGCACCGACCTGCGCCAACAACTCGCGCTTGAGATCGAGCTGTTCCGGCGCGGCCTCGATGACAAGTGACGCACTGCGTAGCTCATCCAGCGCCGTGACGAGCCGCAGTTGCTCGATAGCATCGGCATGACTCTGCTTTTGCAGCCCGGCGGCGATCCGTGCGCGGGCATGTTCCAGCGCCGCGCCATCGACATCATAGAGCAGCACCGGGAGTCCGGCTCCAAGCGCTGCCTGCGCGATGCCTGCGCCCATGGTCCCAGATCCTAAAACAGCAACTGTTTCTATCATCATTTTGTGTACTTCTGGCAAGATTACCTGTAGATGCATCTTGTCATCTTGTCACCGTGTCATCTTCTCACTTCCCCGTAAACTCCGGCTTGCGTTTCTCGATGAACGCCCGCATGCCTTCCTTCTGATCCTCGCTGGAGAACAGCATGTAGAAGTTGCGCCGCTCGATCTCCATACCGTCGCGCACTGTTGTCTCGACGCCGTAGCGCACGGCTTCCCTGGCAAGCTGGACAGCCAGCGGTGGCCGGGCAGCAATCTCGGCGGCCAGGCGTCTGGCCTCTTCCAGAACATCGTCAACCGGCACGACGCGGTTGACCAGCCCGGCGGCGAAGGCTTCCTGCGCGCTCATGTTTCTGCCGGTCAGCACCATTTCCATCGCGCGGTACGGACCAATCGCCTCGGCCAGACGCTGCGTGCCGCCCGCGCCGGGAATAATACCGATGTTAATTTCTGGCTGCCCGAACTGCGCTGTTTCGCTGGCGATGATCATGTCGCACATCATCGCCAGCTCGCAGCCGCCGCCCAGCGCATACCCGCTCACCGCCGCGATGATCGGCTTGCGGCAGCCGCGAATCTTTTCCCATCTGGCGATGGTGCGCTGCTGCTGCATCTGCATGGGTGAAGCGTCGGCCATGGCTTTGATATCGGCACCAGCCGCGAACACGCGCGGCCCGCCGGTAATGATCAGGCAGCGCACGCTCTCGTCGGCGTCGGCGGCCTCCACATATTCGATGAGTTGATCCATGAGTGCGGGGCTGAGTGCGTTCAGCGCTTTGGGGCGGTTGAGCGTCAACATCGTCACACCATCCGCCGATTCGTGCAGCACCAGTTGTTCGTCGGTCATGACAACTCCTTTGTTATTGAGCGAACCGCAGCACCATCCATGCTCAGGCGGTGGGGTTTATTCCATGGCTCCCGCGCACCAGAACAGCACGGCCTGATTTCATTGTAGTTGCTATCTTAGCGTCGCTTCATTGTACCATCAACCTTGGATGGCGAAACTTGGCGCGGAATTTATCATTTGGAGCGGGCTGTACCAGAAAAAATACCTGGCTATTCTCTCAAGAGAATAACCAGGCAGTCGCAAGAAGCTATGTGTTCGGCTTGTAGTTATGCGTGCAGCGATACGTCAGCTACAGGTGAAGGCTTGCTGAACTGCTTATGGCGTAGTGTCAGTAGCTCGATCATCATCACTACGGTAAACGGGAGGAAATAGCCCCAGGCCAGTAGCGCTGAATTCGATACCAATGATCGAGAGATAAGCAGCGTCCATGATGCAATGACCACGATCCAGGTAAGCCAGCGGCGTTCAATATCAACGTAGGCGACCAGCAAAGGCAGGAGGGTATAGCCGTTCGCCACAACGGGAAACAGGCACGTCTGCACGATTGTCAACGTGGTCCAGCGGCGGCGGCAGATCAGCGGCAATAGTGCGAGAGCAGTCCATTGAATAAACCAGCGTGGTTCTAACGCTTGATTGTAACGCTGCGCGGCCTTAATCCATTCCAACGGCCATGCAGGCTCAATGGCCGACGTACTTACGAGAAGTGCCGCTGAAGGGAGCAACAGCGGGAGCCAGCGGCGGTGTTGGATTAACTGAATCGCAAACAGACATGCAAACAGGATTGACGTCTGGGGTTTGGTCAATCCTGTCAGGGCAATGATGACGCCGAGGAGCCACCAGCGCTGCTCGCGCGCCGCCCAGATACCCAGCAACAACAACCCTACAACCAGCACCGTCGATTGTTGCTGCAAAATACCGAACCACACGGGGGCAAACAGCGCCATTTGCGGTGGCATCCGCAACAATGTTAATCCGCACAACAGGATGCCGGTGCTCATGATGCACCATACCACGCCTGTCAGGTTTGCTGGTAGCCATGCGACAGGCAGCGCCAGCCATATGGCAGGCAGTGGGTAGGCGAACCCACCAGTTGCACATGGCGGGCAGATCGTGCTATACGTTTCATTGAACAGGACGTCAAGGTGAGGTCCGTAGGCAGAGTCGCCTGTTAACTCTGCGTGTAAGGCCCAAACGAGCGGCAAGTGATCGACACCTGGAACTTTAGCGCCGATAAACGCCAGGCAACCAAGCAGGATCATCACCAGTGCGGCTTTAAACCAGGCGGGGCTGGAACGAAAGTACAACGCATGCCCTCTTGATAGCTGAAATTGTCGTTCTGGAAAGGGTAAAGCGCCCTGTCGCACCTTCATTGAACCATGGTTTTGCCAACTACATCGATGCAATTATGTATCTAATACGTTACAAAGATTTCTCGATCTGTATCTTACCTTTTTCGGTGATGTTTGTGTCGCTGTGGTAGTATTATGCTCACATTATTTATGGATATATGGGAGGGGTGTATGAACGAAGCTGCTCCTGATCATGCCAATGTGGTTGCGCCACCACCGCTGATCTATGCCGGTGCGCTGGCGGCTGGCCTGCTGCTCCAGCGTTTTGTGCCGTTGCCATTCCTGCCACGCCGGGTGGCTCGCGTTGCGGGCATGTGCCTGATCGTTCTCAACTTCTTGATCGGTGTGCCTGCGGTTATCACCATGCGCCGCGCCCGCACCCGTCTGGATCCCCGGCACCCGACGACCGCCATTGTCACCGCCGGGCCGTACCGCTACACCCGCAACCCGATTTATCTCTCATTCGCAATGCTTTACACCGGCGTTGCGTTCCTTGCGAACTCGCTATGGGCGGTATTACTGCTGCCAGCGGTGCTCATGGTGATGAGCCGGGGGGTGATTGCGCGCGAAGAGCAATATCTGGAGCGCAAATTTGGCGCAATCTACCTGCAATACAAAGCGCAGGTGCGCCGTTGGTTGTAATATGGTGGTTGGGGAAGTTCGGCTATTATTGGTCTGCCTTCACAAAATACACGGCTTCGTCATCTTCATAATGCAGGCTCCATGCAGGGTCGCTCCGCACCGCCTTGATCAGCGGTGCCTGCTTCTCTTTGCTCAACAGCAATCCGTCGATATGGTATTTCTGGAGCAGCGCGGCGACGTTGTGTCCCTGCCCAAGCTCAATGTAATCGGTCCACTGCTGGTAGGGATATAACTCGATCCGTGTGTCGATAAACACTGGCTGCTCCGGCGCGGCCCAGATCAGGTATGAACCATAACCCTCGGTGTGGAACAGGTGCTGCGGTCGGGCCGGTTCGTGCTTCAAGGCTTCCACGGCTGCTACCGGCGTGTCGGACGAGAGCAGCGCGCCAAGTGACGGCGGGAACAGCGCGGGCTTGAACCACGGCAGCCCGGCGACAA
>DASTWM010000399.1:0-15697 GCA_035765855.1 Roseiflexaceae bacterium | reverse complement strand
TCATGGTTCAGCTCGCGTCGATGATCGCCTCGCAGGCGCTGCGCGAGTACCGCGTCACGGTCGGCGCGGCGCTCACCGTCGGCGTGACGCCAGTCGAGATCAAGGAGATTGTCTACCAGGCGGTACCCTATGTCGGCATGGCGAAGGTCTTCGACTTCCTCCATGCGACGAACGAGATCCTCGCCGAGCGCGGCGTCACACTGCCCCTGCCCGGCCAATCCACGACCACGCCCGCGACCCGCGCGGAGCAGGGCCTGGCGGTCCAGAAGCAAATCGCCGGGGATGATCGTGTCGCGCAGCTCTACGCCTCCGCGCCCGCCGATCAGCAGCACATCCAGCGCTTGTTGTCGGCCAACTGCTTCGGCGACCACCTCACCCGCACCGGCATCGACCTGCCCACGCGCGAGCTGCTCACCTTCAGTATGCTGGTGGCGCTCGGTGGATGCGACGCGCAGGTCAGGGGCCATGTCGCCGCGAATCTCCATGTCGGCAACGACCGCGCACGGCTGATCGATGTTTTGACTCAGCTGCTGCCATTCATCGGCTATCCGCGCATGCTGAACGGGCTGCGGGCTATCGATGAGGTCACGGCGTCGTGAGCGATAAAAGCAGAGAGCGCTCATGGTCCGCATTGTGCCTGTATCCCTGGCATAGGCACAATGGTTGCCGTTCCTGTGAAATCACAAGGAGGTTAGCATGAGTCACGTCTATGACGCATTGGTACATCTTTCCCCCGCGACGGACCAGGAACTCCTGGACGGCTACCGTCGCTATGAGGCCGAACTGATGGCGCACCTCACCCCCGAGCAGTTGGAAACGTACGCGCGTTTGATCGAGCGCACTGGCACCGTCCGCATTGTCGAGGAGATGAGCACGGATGAGGTTGCGGCATTGAGTCCCGAAGAAGCGAGCGTCATGACAGCTATCATGGCCGATACCGCGACGACCATGGAAAACCGGCGGGTGGCAGCGCTCCTGAACCAACGCGGGCAGCATGACCACGTGCCCGATCTGCAAAACCAACCCCGCGCCCGTAGAGCCCTGGACGCGCGAACACAACGGTCCTGCGCGTGCGCAAAGCTCATGAACAACCTATTTCTGTGCTGACGCCAGCGGTTGCAGGTAATCGGCGAGGACGATCAAGCGTCGTTCGTTCGTCTGTGCAACGGGGTTCCATGGCCCGCTGCATGTAATCAGTGTGGCGCTCGCATGATTGGTTGGCGCAAGCGCGGCAACATCGTCTGGAGTCGTTTCATATGTAGAGCGCACCCGATAGCGCTGTTCGCCGACCTGCGTAAAGACGCTAAACTCATCGCCCTGCTGAAGTTCATGCAGGCGCATAAACGTGCCATAGGGACCGCCTAAGTGTCCGAACAGGACCATGTTACCGGAAGCGCCCGGAAACCCGCTGCCCATCAACCAGCCCACGCCCTGGAACTGAGGCATGTGATCGTTGTCGCTCAGCACAACCGGCCAATCGACGCTTATCTTCGGAATTACAATCCGAACCGGAGGCAGCGACGTTTCCACAGGTGCCGGTGGAACAGGTGTAACTGACAATACATTAGTTACACCTGACGGGATTTCCGGTGCGGCGCTGGACACGGGCATGCGCGGAAGGCTCGTCGGCTGGACAAGCGGTATCTGCTGACCATTCTGGAGCACAAGTATCCGCTGGGTCGACGGTGACACCTGTTCACGCCACGATAGATAGGCAATCGTTCCGCCGTACCCAAAACCAACGAGCATCGCTGCGCATCCCATGATCGCCAACAGGTGACGTATCCAGCGACGGATCATCTTAAAGCTCCTGCGCCGCCGCTACGCCCTGACGACCATGGCTCCGATCACGGAGCAGACGGCTCGCCAGCAGCAGCAGTGCGCCCGCCCCGATGAACAATCCAGAAAGGACATACGGTTGCATCAGCCATTGGGCATGATCAACGATCTGGGTGGAAGCAGTATTCGGTAATTGCTGAATAGTCCGCGCGCCCTGGCCGACGTTCGTAACGGTGTAGGAGGTCCGTCCACCGCATGGTTGCACCAAGGTTCCATCGATCGCCACCGGTATTCCGTCAACTGCGATGGTATTAGCGCCAGTCTGAACAAGCAGAATCTTTCTCAGTGGTGAGGCGCCCAGCACCAGACCTTTCAGGTCGGTCGAAAGCACCTCAACTTCCTCTTTACCATTGCCGAGCCAGTTCTCGCGCACAGTACCCGTAAACCGTGCTGGATGACCGTTGACCATGCCGTTGAATGTAACGTTTGACGTGGTGGAACTGCCACAAGTTCGTTGTAACACGATTGTTCCAATCACGGCTGTGCCGAGGGGAGTTTGGCCGCTGACCTGCACCGTGACCGTCTCGGTGGATTGTTGCGCGGCGGCGATTGCTGGCAGAAGGGCAACAAGTACCATGCCCAGCACGATCAGCGTAGAATGAAGAAAGCGCTTCATAAAATTCCTTAAAATCGTATAGTGGCGGATACTACGCGCACAAAGACAATTGCCCTCGTGCGCGTTTTTGACAAAGCGATACCATGACATGCCGCGATCGGCATGCCTGACGACATATGGACAGACGCAGCGAATGAATTAGTGCAAACTATCGAAGACCCTGATGGCGACGCTGGCGACGAACACTATCAGGAGCGGCACGATCGCGATGTTGAGCGCACGGCTAATCAAAGCAGCGCGCCGCCCTTCCAGCCCGCTGATAAACTCCTTCTGAATCAGAAGTGCAATCAGCGTCAGAATAACCGTTAGTGTCAGCGAGGTTGCGGCAGTAGCCAGTGCGACGGTGGTGGTAGTGGTAACGGTGGTGATCATGTTCATCCTCGATGAGGCGGTTGTTGCCTCAAATAATATATCCTTATTAAGAGTATAACATTTCCTATACGAAACAACAGGAGCAGAAAGTTGCAAAACAATGAAGAAAAAGAATAATACTCGCCAATGTTGTCTTATGACCTGTTATGAGTTAATCATACTATAACTACTAGTTATCAGCGCATTTCAGCAACCTTTACTACCAATGATGATCAGGTATAGGTTAGCGTTGTTGAGTGTGCTTTCTATCACTTTCAGATTGAAAGCACACTGCACACGTCATTTTATGTTACGCTGCGGCAGCCATTGATAAGGGCATGCCTATGCCAAGCGCCTGGGTGATAATACGGACATGTTCGATCTGGGGCAGGCGCATGCCATGCTCAATCTCGGCCAGCACGCGAACCGGAAGCCCGGTCTGTTGCGCCAGCGCGCTGTACGTGAGACCCTGATTGAGCCGCTGCTCACGCAAGCTGGAACCCATCGGCGTGCTCGGCTGAACGGCCTGTCGGGCAACGGCGCGCTGCATCATGATGAAATTGACCGCAATAAGCGCGGCGGCTGTGCCGCCCCAGATGGCCCACGGAGCCTGAACCGCGACCGTGCTTGAAGGATGGGCCGTGATGTACGGCATGATCAGAAACAGCGTGACATTGGTCAGGCCATGCGCCAGCGTAACGCCGAGAATCGAGCCGCCCTGGCGCACAATCTGCCCGAACAGCATGCCCACTGCGTAGACGAACACCACGTCGGTGATCGACAGGTAGCCAATGTGGAGTGCCGCGAAGAGCAACGATATGTACATGAGCGTCCAGCGCTTCATGAGGGGCGCGGCAACCGTCTGGAGCAACCCGCGAAAAATAAACTCCTCGGTAAAGCCGGTGAAAATCACGAGGCTGAGCGCCGATGGTATAATCGAACTCCAAGAGTAGTTGTGGACCATCGGCGTAGGCTGTAAGATCAGGTACTCAGCCGCGCCAAGCCCTAATCCTCCTCCAACCAGCATGAGTTGGAGCGGGAGGTTGCCGAGCCGCAGACCGATGCTTTGCCGCGACACACCGAGCAGACGGATGATGATCCAGGCGGCGATCAGCAGAGGCACCGCAACGATTGGGTACCAGGTCACCTGCGGGAACCGAAAGAGTGGCAACGAAAGTGAAAGAATGCGGATCAGTGGCGCAAGCGTCAGAGCCAGCGCCAGCTTGCGGCCCTCGGTAAGCTGCCCTGTTGCGCCGTAGAGCGTCAGCCCGACCAGCAGCCCAGCATGGAGCACCAGGCCGAACTGTGGCTGCACAGCAGCGGTCACGATCTCCGCAATCGAGATGAACAGCAGGCAGCCCCACAGGAGCCAGAGTGGACGGTTGATTGCAGGGCGTAGTTTCAGTGTAATCATGGAGTCTTCCTCATGAACGTCCGTACGTTGATGTTCTACAAAATCTGAGTAATAAGGGCGATAATGAGGCCGAGGATGAGCCCGGCGGCGAAAAAACCGAAGTTAGGCGACCACCGGCGTATGATCGAATGGATGCCGATTGTCACGGTAAACGGGAGACGCCGTACCAGCGCGATTGTTACGCTCATGATTGTGAGCGCCAACAGACCCGCTACCTGCCACTCCGTCAGGCGATTGTCGAACACCCAGATTACCGACAGGACAATGAGCCAGAAGGGAGCCAGCGCCGCCAGCACAACAACAGATGCCGCAAACGGCTGTAGCTCTGGCAAGCGCCTCACGACCAGCTTGCTCAGCAGCCAGGCTGGAACGAAGAAGCCATAGATCATGCTCAGCATGGCGGTCAGCAGCGGAACAACATTGCTGGCGACAAGTGCCAGTGCGCCAAAACCCACCAGCACAACGGCAATCCGTACGGGAGAGAACAGATACTTGTGTTCGTACACAACTGGTGATAATCCCTGCATCATAACCTCATACCAGGCAATCGGCCATCACTGCGGCTTCTGTCAACACGTCATACAAATCGACAACATCACTCGGCTGCACGTCAACCTGCTTCCCACCGATGAAGAAGGCGCGCGTCGAAGAGCATGCCGGATCATAGCCATGCATGCCATAATTCGCCTGATTCGCCAGACTGATAAAATTCGGGATGAGTTCGACCCCTTCATCAGCAACGAAGAAGCGATCACCATAACGGCGATCTGGGAAGTCCAGATGATAGCTGGCGTGCTCATCGGGCGAAAGTACGCGCCCATAGCCGCTCTGGTTCAACGCATGCGAAATCTCATCCCGATGACCATTATCAAACCAAAGCGAGATAATCGTCGAGTTGATGAACGCCAGGTACTCATGTCCGAGCCGGAAGCCGCGCTGCTCAAGGTACGACCAGGCATCGAACTGGCGCGTGACGGTCGTCATGCCATGATCCGAACACAAAAACGTCACCGTGTCGGGCCATCGCTGTTCGAGCTCAGCGATTAAACGAGCAAGCCGCGCGTCGAAAGCATGAAACGCTTCGCCAAACGCTGCGCTCATCGGCCCCAACTCATGACCAGCCTTGTCCATATCCGGGAAGCAGACAAGCAATGTATCCACACGCGCGGCGGTATCATGGATCCGGCGCTCGGCGCGCTGGTCGAGCGCCTCACAAAAGACGTACTCCCATGTCTGGCCGCTGCGCTCGATCTTCTGTGAGATCAGCGGCACGGCGGGCATAGGAACAGGAGGCAAGTTCCAGTACTGCGATTGCACACGATCAAAACATGACTGAACCTGCGGCGGAATAGCGGCATACTCGGGCTGTTCCATGCCCAGGCGCTTCAGCACTGCGAGCGCAACATAGGCAGCTTTGCGCAGCAGATACTTGCCAGGCAACAGCCCAAGCGGCCCGGTCACAGCCCGGCGAGGCGCAGGACGACGAAAAAACTCAGTCCAGACAAGATGCTGGTCAGGATATTGGCCCGACCAGATCGACGGATAAATCCCACTTGAGTATGTGAGCAACGTGGTGAGTGGCACAAGGCCAGTGCGTTTTCCGCGCTCAATCAGCCCGGACGGCTGAAAGCGTTCGATCTGGTCGTAGCCGATGCCGTCAATGACAATGAAAAGGTGTTGCATGCGAAGTCTCCTTGCAATGAATGAGTAATTAATGGCTGCCATGACGGTAGATCGCGCGCACCAGCGCAGGAACAACCGCAAGACCCAACACACATTGCGATACGAAATACCAGAAAGCAAACCCTGTGTAGCCCCCGCCAAGCGCACCATAATAGGGCAATGTCGTACTCAGGACACACGTTGCGACCGACAGCGCGATGATGAAACGCACCCGGCGCTCAACGCGCTCGCGCGCCATGAAGACCGTAGTGAGCACCGCAGGGAGCAGGCTCAATGCAAATAATCGCAGCGTCATGCTGTTGGCGTGTGCGTACGCTGCACCAAACGGAAGCAGCACAAGTTCAGGAAACAGCACCATCGGCAGCGATGCGGCACCGACAATGCCGAAGAGAAAGCCCAGCGTACGACCAAGCTGCGAGCTGATAGTTGAATGATCACGCGAGCCTTCCGCCAGCAACGTCACCGATGAGGCCGTAAGCACTGAACGCAGAATTGAAGCCATCGTCCAGGCAACCGAGAAAAAGCCATTAATCTCAGCTCCTAAAACGTGCATGACGATCAACGGCAGCATCATGCCCGGCGCACTCGATATCAGATTGACGAGATGATTCGGCAGCGCAAAGCCAATCATCTCTTTGAGCCTGGCATGCCAGAATGTGAAGAGAACGGTCCATGGCGTATGCAAATGCCGCCGCAGCAGGTCCACGCTTAACAACGCAGCCAGACAGGTGCCAATGGCAAAAGACAAGACCAGTCCGACTTCGCCCAGATAGGCAAACGGTACAAGAATCGCGATTCGTACCAGGCCAAATCCCACGTTTCGGACAAGCATCTGCCAGGGCGCGCGCAGCCCCACGAAACCGCATTCGCACACCGTCCAGATCGTACTGGAAGCAACCAGCAATGCGTACAGAACGATGCTCAGCATGGACGAGCCGCCAATCGGGCGGATGACTCCCGACCAAAGAATGAGCGCGGCGCATACAACGCTACCGATTGCGCTGGCAGTGGCACTCAACCAGATTGCGCTGAATAGCAGGTGCTGATCCTGCTCGATCTCGCGCGCAAAACGCAGCACACCGTAGTTCGCGCCAAGCAGAAAGACGATCGCCAGGAAATTGCTGGGCGCGAGAAACGCGCTTGCGATGCCGATTTGGGCAGGCGATAGCATGCGCGACGCCAGCAACCAGAACCCGACACCCGAGACGAGCGTTACCAGCAGGTTCGCCGTCATTAAGTAGGTGCTTCGGTGCAGCGGCGCACTCCAATGCGCCCGCGCGGCATCCCACAGCCGCACCCATGTCGCAGCGCCCATGCGCGCTGGAACAACGTTGCTCATGCCCGCGCTCCTGTGCCAATGACGCTCACCATCTGCGGAGCCAGTTTGTACGACCGCGCAATCTGGCGGCACTCACCAAGGAGCGCTTGGTCAATCTGCAACGGCCCTGCATCGGCGAGGCGCTGGGCTACACTAAACGCGCGGGCGTAGACTGCTGCAATGGCACGGCGGAGCGG
The DNA here is from genome assembly GCA_035765855.1 of Roseiflexaceae bacterium. Taxonomy (GTDB): domain Bacteria; phylum Chloroflexota; class Chloroflexia; order Chloroflexales; family Roseiflexaceae; genus DASTWM01. Next base: position 8,279 of record DASTWM010000399.1, on the reverse strand, counting down.
CACATGGGTGCCATGCACGTGCTGCACGACGAAAAAGGCTATGTCGGTTGCCATGCCGGGCGCGGCTGGTCGTTCGTGCAACACGCGCGCCGCCAGTGCTGCGGGAGTTTGCAGCCCAAACCAGGCGAATGTTGTGATTGCCAGACCCAACGCGTCACTCACCAGCGCCCAGGTGTCCGCGGCGAGCCTGTGGGCGTCGCTGTTTACCTTGACACAATAGGCCGCGTCAATGACCTCGTTCTGCGCCGCGCCAAAGCGCATTGCGACATGTTGGTGCATCTGCCAGCGATCTCGGTAGGTGGCCTGGTACACGCCTCGGTCGATAAGCTGCGCCTCGCTGCACGCCAGCATCAGCTTGACGCATGCATAGCGCAGTTCCCGCACTGAACGATCGAGCGGGCGCGCAGCCGTATTATGATAGAGAATTCCAAGCAGGCCGAACAATTCACACAAACGGTTAGCCACCAAACGAATCCCTTCCCACTGCGGAATCTGATCCGCATAGCGTATCGCGGGCCATTCGCGCACTTCGGCCCTTCCGTGGAGCACGCGCGCGCATGTGCGCAGTTCCCACATCAGCGGCGTGGCAACCGACCAGTAGCGCGGGGCCGCATTCGCGAAGCCAATCGACACACCATCAGGCGCTGCATGTGCCAGCTTGCTCTCCAGACCGCACAGCTGCTCGCGGCAGCGGCGCTCCTCCACAATTGCCCCCAGCAGGTTGCGCTGCGGCAACACAACAAGAAAGTCAAGATCGCTCAATAGCGCGCCATCTGGCCCAAGCGTGACCTCGCCGCGTGCCGCCGCACCCACCAACAGAAGCGCAGCGCAGCGACCGGCCAGACGATTGGCAATCTGCTCTGAGGCCCGCTGAATCGTAGTCTCCAGCGCGGCGGACGTTCCGAGATGCTCGTCCTGCACTACAGGACGAGCATCTACAACGAAATCATCACGAACCATGAGAATCACCCGGCCTGGCAATTGAGCGCTTAAGGAACACACGCGTGCCGCTATTTGCGTATACTTGTTCATAATCCTTGTGCAGGAACGTGACCAACTCGGCTACGCTCACTGGCGAACGGCCAACCAGCAGCACAGCATGCTCGACCTGCTGGGAAACAATGACGGCATCCGCACCGCGCAACTCTTCATAGTGAATGATGCCGCGCGATGCCGGCACGAAGGTGAAATCGGGCGACACCGGCAGGTTGAAGCCATTCGCGTACACACGCAGTGGGCGATGCAGCGTGGTCAGGTATTGGGTTGCCTCGACTTCATCTTGCGTGACACGATCAATCACGCCAATGCTGAAGTAGGAAATGGAGGCTGACAAGAGCACCAGCGCCATGACGAGCGCCGCAGCGGGTACCTTGAGCTTCGGCAGCGAGCGGCACAAGCGCGCGCCTGCCTCAGCGAACACCAGCGCGCAGGGCACCAGCATAAACAGCAGAATGCGATCAAAGAAATCATGGTAGCTGAACAATAGCGCGAACCCCGGCACGAAAGCGATGCCCCAGGCCGTCACAATGTACCAGACGCGCGTGCGCCAGAGGGTTGCATAACTCGCCGCCAGCACCACCAGCAGCGCAATCAGGAAGATACGGTGGAGCAGCATGTAGGTATCAACCTGATAGATGAGCGGGGTGTCTACAATCGGCAGGCTTTTCTCCTGGGTAAACGCGGACATGATCGTGCCAGCGGCGCGTGACAAAATCCATTCCGCGCGATACAGCGTCCATGTGATATAGCTCACGAGAAATGTGCCAGCCAGTTCCAATGCCCGGCGAATCTGAGTCGCGTTCGTTTTGCCCATGCTGGCTGTGACGATTACCAGGCCAGGCACCGCCAGAAGTGGCGTGACCGGATGCGAAATAATCATCGCGGCCAGCGCCAGCAGCGTAGCGCCCTTTAGCCACAGGGAGTGCGAAGCCAGCGGCAGCAGACCAATCGTAATGAGAAATGCCACAAACCCGATTGTCTGTGGGGCGGCATTGATCCGCAGGTAGAACGCATCGCCGAATGCGAAGAAAAATAGCGCAAACAGCGCGCATGCCAGCGGCGAACTCAGCAAGCGCCCCCGCCACGTAACCATGATCAGCCCGAGCGTAAGCAGATACACCAATGTCATCCCAACCGGGAAAAATCGGGCAATGGTCCATGGATCAATCCCGCTCAACCGCTCGACCCAGGCGACGAGCGTGCCGAATCCGTTGTAGGAGTCGCTGTAAGCGCGTTGATAACTCTCGCTGCCAGGGAACAGCAATGTGTTTGCAATCGAGTCATGCATCACCGTGTAGGGATAGATAAACGCGATCGTCGCCACGAAATACCAGCCCAGCACAAGCGCTGCGAACAGGCGCTGTCCTCCCTGACCAAGAAAGAAAGCGCCGATGGTGAGCGCCAGCCCTAGCCAGAAGACCGGCCCGAGCAATGGAAAAGGAGCCGACAGCGCCAGTTGCGGCAGGCGTGACCCGGCAACCACCGCGCACCAGAGTGAGATGCCAGTACCAAGCAACGTCCACGTCATCTGCTCGGAAGATAGGTCAAATCTACGCAGCATATAATTCCTCGAATTGTGCGATCATGACATCGCGCGAGAAGCGATTGTGTACGGCCATTGGGCCTGCCTGCCGGGCTGCTGCACGTAGCTGCTGATCGTCAGCACAGTGGCGGATTGCCGCAGCGAGCGCATCTCCATCGCCCGGAGGCACAAGCAGGCCCGTGACACCATCCTCGATAAGTTCGGGGATGCCGCCGATCCGACTTGCGACAACCGGCACGCCCGCACGCAACGCTTCAAGAATAATCATCGGACAGTTCTCCGGCCAGAGCGACGGCACAATCACGCAACGCGCACCCGCAATCAGTTCCGGCATGCGGCTGGACGGCTGTTGTCCAAGAACGCGCACGTTCTGAGCGCCGGCGGGTGCGGTGTTCCCAGCCACATACAGTTCGTATGCGCGCAATTCCGGGCGCTTAAAAGCGCGCAAAGCTACATCATATCCTTTGGCCGAAACCGGGCGGCTCCCGAACAAGACATACGCTGATGTTGTCGGCGGCGCGGCGGCATCGGGCTTAATGCCGTTGTAGACAACGCGCATCCGGCAGCCGTTCACCCTTTCGATCTGATCGGCCAGGTAGCGGCTTGGCGTGGTCACAAAATCGCATGCTCGCAACGCCTGCGCATGGCTGTCGCGCTCGTGTTCGATGTTCACGAGATCAAGGCTCCGCCATGTTGCTGGCGCGCGCAGGCGGCAAAGCCGGCATGCAATTGGACCGGGGCCATTGCATGGCTGCCAATTCACCCGAATCATGGTGCGCCGCACACAGATTGGCCAGTAGTCGTGAAGCGTAAGCCCGCGCCGCACGCCTGCATGGTGAACCATCTGCGGCCCCAGCAACCAGATATTGTGAAAATGAACCACATCTGGCTGGAAGGCTGCCGCCGCTGCCTGAAAATCCGCGATGGTCGTCGCTGTCAGGTGGCCGGGCGCCGTTCCTGACGCGAGCAGGCGCGCGCGTTCGAATGCCGGGAAGCCCCCGATCCGAAAGATCGGAATGCCTGCGACGACATCCTGCGCTGGTAAATCCCCGATTCGCGCCGTCACAACTGCGACCTCATGGCCGCGCGCGACAAGGCCGCCTGCGAGATCCTCGATCAGCGTTTCTGCACCGCCGACCATGTGCGGAGCGTAAAAGTCATTAACGAGCAATACGCGCACGCAGCCCCTCCCATTCGTTGAGCGCCGAGTCATACAAGTCACAAAGATGCTGGCCTGCCTCATCCCAGGTTAACGGTGGCAGTGCCGTAGGGCGCTGATCCAGTGACTGCACCAACGCACTGGCAAGCGACTCAACATCGCCTGGAGGAACAAGGAGTCCTGCGCCGGGCGGAACAATCTCCGGAATGCCGCCGACGCGTGAGGCGACAATGAACTTGCCCGCTGCGCGAGCTTCAAGCGCGACAATGCCAAGTCCTTCCAATAAAGAGGGAAAGGCAAACACATTGCACGCGGCGTACAACTGGCGCAACGTCAATGTATCAACATGACCGACAAACTTCACACGATCCATGATAGTAAGTTCCGCTGCAAGCGCGCGGTACGGCGCGTGCGAACCAGAGCCGACCAGCAGTAACGTTGCGCTCGTTTCCTGCAGCGCTTGCGCGAACGCCCGCAGCAGCACATCAATGCCTTTACGTGCCTCAAGCCGACCAACGCATAGAATAAGCGGCTCGTTTCGCTCCTGCCATTGTTGCCGCACACGCGCGAGCTCTTCTGCGGGAAAGCGGTAGTCTTCCGGCTGCGCGCCATGGCGAATCACACTGATGCGGGTAGGATCGATCCGCAATGTCGCAACGAGATCCTGCTTGGTGTACTCACTCACCGCGACAATGTGCTGCGCCCGCCGGATTGCGAGAGGTTCCAGATAGGGAACCAACCCCAATTCACCGCCAGGTTGTCGCACACGCTCGAACAACGAGGGGCGCAGTGACCGGACACAACTTGACGAAAGATGATGCACTGTTACAATCCGCGGCTGCCTGGCCGCAAGGCGACTAAGCGTGAGATCGCTGATTCCGTTACCATGAACCAAGTCGAAGCCGCCCGCCTTCCGCGCAATTGCCTGAAAGAACTGCGGCAGTGCAGCCCAGAATGATAGTGTTTTAAGTGCTGGTCGCACGCTCACAGGTAAGCGGTGGACATGAACGCCTGCCTCCATCCGCGATTCGCGGCAGGTTGCGGTGCCTGGAGCTATCACATGAACCTCGTGCCCCATACGAACGATCTTCGGCGCAACCTGTGCAACGTACACACCTGCGCCACCCATAATGGCGGGGGGGTACTCCAGAGTTATCAGCGCAATCTTCATGACTCACCTTGCTGTTCGGAAAGAACAGGACCAGACGCACACAATACTTGTCGGTAGATCGCCTCCAGCCGTTCCCCAATCCGCTCCCAATGGTAGCGTTCAACAACCTTCGCTCGCCCGGACAGCCCCATCTCGCGCCGCCGCGCCGCTGGCGCAGCCAGCAACGTTTCCAGTGCGCTGGTCAGGCTCGTGACACTGCCATGCTCGCTGAGCAATCCATCCATGCCATGACTCACCACCGTTCGCACACCTGGAATATCGCTGGCGATCACGGGCGTCCCACACGCGAGCGACTCAATCAACACCAAACCAAACGATTCAGGTGGTGAAGATGGGAGCACGGTTGCATCCGCTTCGCGAAAGAATGAAGGAGCATCGCCATGATCAACCGCGCCGGCAAACACAATCCGGCTCGCGATTCCCAACTCCCGCGCCTGAGTTTCATATGCCTGCCGCAAATCACCATCACCAGCGACCAATAGCCATGTATCTGCTGGAAGTCTTTGAAACGCCTTGAGCAGCCGATCAAAACCCTTGAAGTGATGTGCCCGATCCAGCGCCGCAACGAACAGCGCCAGTCGTGCCTCTGCCGGAATACCGTAGCGCGCCCGCACCTGCCCTGTCGTGCCTGACGGGCAGAAATGCTCAGTATCAACGCCGTTAGGTAGCGCAACCACTGGCGGTTGTCCTTCTGCCAGCGCCCGCCGCAAACGACTCGAACGAAAGTGATCGAGCGAAACAGCGCAGAGCGATGCAGCTCCACGAACCGCCATGCGCGCCGAAAGAGCTTGATAGCATGCGAACACACGCGCTCGGACACCATCACCGATTAGATCATTGTGAAACGAGATCACCAGGGGCGCGCGATACAGCAGTGCCGCCAGGCGAACCATCTCTGCACCCAAGATAAACGGGTAGTGCAAGTGAATTATGTCAAAGCCCCGCAACGCGGACAACAGGCCCGGCAGCACGGGCGCATTGCCAATCTGCACCAGGGGTTGCAGACGATGAACGAACACACCATCGTCATACTCGCGGGCAGCAGCGCCAGAATGAGCTGCCGTGAAGGCGTGAACCTCATGACCGCGCCGCGCCAGTTCGCGGGCGTTGTGGTAACACACATTGCCTGTGCCACCACGATACGGCGGAAATGTCGCCGTCACATGGGCAATGCGCAACGTCATACACGCCCTCCCGTTAATAACAATTGCGCTGCCCAAAACGCCGGGTGAAATGTGAGCGCCGCCAGCCGCGCCAACTGACGATTTGCAAGCTGGTCAAAGTCCAGCCGGTAGGTCATCCGCCCAGCAAGCTCGCGGTCGCTCCGCTGCTGTACCGGGCGGCATGATGCCTGAATAGCGCCCCGTTGACTCCAGAGCCAGCGATACACCCGCAGCTTGACGCCCCAGTAGCGCGGCCCTTTCAGCAGCATGAACCCCCACGTCACGATTTCGCCAAGCAGCAAACCAGGGAGCATGCGCAGATATGTGCTGCGGCTCAGGTTTTTCAGCAGCATGAAATGGCGGTTGCGGTCAAGGTAGAACGCCTTGGCGGGCGCGTAGGCGGGCTGATAGTCATGCGCGACCACCGCAGCACTGACGTACAGGCATGTGTAGCCCGCCAGCCGCGCCCGCCACGAAAGGTCAGTATCCTCGACATACATGAAAAAGCGCTCGTCGAAGCCGCCCAACGCTTCGAACAACGCCCGCCGCATGGCGAAGGCCGCCCCGGAGACGGCGTCAACTTCAGCCGATTCGGCATAGCACGTACGGGGCTGACCCGCGCCGCGACAGTAGGTCAGGCCCGTGTAGTGCATGGTGTTGCCGCAGGTGTTAATCACGTCCGGCTGGCTCATATGCACAATACAGGCGGTGGTCATGCCAACATCACCTGGGCGCTCGAATGGCGCAAGCAGCGCCGCCAGTGCGCCAGCGGACAGAATGGTATCGGGATTAAGAAACACCAGGTATTCGCCCTGCGCCAGTGCCGCCCCGCGATTGTTGCCGCCCGCGTAGCCCACGTTTTCGCTACGCACCAGCCGCGCCTGCGGGAAGCGCTCTGCTACCATATCGGCGCTCCCATCAATCGAGCCGTTATCGACGATGATGAGTTCATCGCGCGGTCCCAGTTCGCACACAATGGAGTCAATGCACTGCGGCAGATACGCGCGGCTGTTATAACTGACCACGATCACACTGGCGCGCATTATGCCTGCCCCACCCGCGAAAGCCGCTCGACCAGGCTGCGGCGCATTTCAATCATCATCTCGCGCGTCGAGTGCAGCATCACGCCAGCGAAGAACAGAAACATGCCCATGACGCACAGCATCACCGTAATCAATCCGTAGCCAACGGCAAGCGTGTGGGTTTGTGTAAAGATATTGACCATATACAGGCCGAGCAATGTGCCAAGGATGAACAGCGTAACTCCGGCCAACCCGAAGTACACCAGCGGGCGAGTCTGGCCTACCATGCGGACAATACTGTTGACAACTTGCATGCCGTGTTTGAAGGGGTTCCGTTTGGCGCGCTCGGCGTAAATGACCTTGATCGGCACCTCAATAACGCGCAGGCTGTGCTCGCGTGCCTGAAATTGCATCTCGGATTCAATCGAGAAGCCGCCTTGCCCAAAGGAGAGTTCTTCCAGCGCGCGGGCTGAGAAGGCGCGGTAACCGCTCTGTGAGTCGCTGATCCGTACACCCGAGGCCAGGTTTGTGGCGAGTGTCAGGCTATGCTGACCGACCTGGCGGTAGGCCGGAATGTCGCTCTTGACCTCCATGAAGCGCGACCCGACCACAATATCAGCCGAGCCATCAACCACCGGTTCGAGCACCTGCGGAATGTCGTCGGCACAATGCTGGCCATCACCATCAAGCATGACAACCGCAGACGGTTTGAACTGGCGTACATACGCGAAGCCCGTGTTGACGGCCGCGGCTTTGCCCTGATTCACCTGATGTTGAATCACCGTCGCTCCCGCCAGTTTCGCGATAGCGATGGTGCGGTCACGCGAACCATCATCGATAACAACAACCTGATCGACATAGGCGCGCACGGCAAGCACCAGGCTACCAATGAAGCGTTCTTCGTTGTACGCGGGAATCAGCGCGACCGTCGGGCTGACAGAAGGTTGGAATGACCACTCTGCCGTTTGGGCAGATCGTTCCATGGTGAGTGTGGAGTGTTCGGTGTGCTGAACCATGTGACTACCTTTGTGTACTGCATGTGGATTGTTCGATGACCTTTGTCATCTGGTTCGCAGTATAGGTATTTTTACGAGTCTTTCACATCCCCTATCACTCCTCTCTTTTGAGTATGACGCCTAGTTACAAGGCTCTTTGGCTGGACTAAAGTACTACGTCAGACGGACGAAGACCTGACCATGACCACCTGGTGGCCCGCTCAACC
>DASTWM010000398.1:0-2864 GCA_035765855.1 Roseiflexaceae bacterium | reverse complement strand
CCTTCGCACGCATGCCGGTAAAAAACAATAGTGTTATCATACTGACAATAACACAGCAGAAATACATCAGCGAGGTGACAATGAGCTGCTCTGGCTCATAAGGAAGCGGCAAAACAGCGAATGCTCATGCCGGGAAGGGGGAGGCTCCCGCACATGGGGGATGACAAAAGTGTAAACGTTTTTGGCTGGATGTTCGTGTCATACGGCCTCAACAGCGTACGGAATGTGAGACAAACGCGCCACGCGCCCGCCATGATCGACGGCGACCGCGACGACATCGATCCGCCATTCGCTATCGGGCGCGAGCGCGTGCGCTTCCAGGTAGGCATACGCCAGGTTGACAAGGCGGGACTGTTTTGTGCGCCCAACCGACTCCTCGGCAGCGCCAGCCGTGTCGCCGCGCCGCGTGCGCACTTCCACAAACACCAGCACCGCGCCGTCACGCGCAACAAGATCGAGCTCGCCACCGGGGCCGCGCCATTGGCGTTCCATGATCGCGTAGCCCTGGCGCGCCAGGTAGCTTGCCGCCGCCTGCTCGCCAAAGTTGCCAAGTTTCTTGCGATCGTGCGCCACTAAGGGTAAATGCCGCGCGTCATGGTCGCTTGCGCCACGCGATCCACCGCAATCAGGTAGGCCGCAGTGCGCATGTTCACGCGCCGCTCCTGTGCAATGCGCAGCACGTTGCGAAACGCGCGCACAATGATTCGCTCAAGCTGCGCGTTGACCTCGCGCTCGGTCCAGAAGAACTCCTGCAAGCCCTGCACCCACTCGAAATAGCTAACGGTGACGCCGCCTGCACCCGCCAAAATGTCGGGGATAATAAAGATGCCCCGCTCGTACAAAATCGCGTCGGCATCCGGCGTCGTGGGGCCGTTCGCGGCCTCGCCGATAATGCGCGCCTGAATCCGCTCGGCGTTCTCGGCAGTGATCTGGTTCTCCAGCGCCGCCGGCACCAACATGTCGCACGGCAATTCCAGCAATTCTGCGTTGCTGATCGCGTCAGCCTCGGGGAAACCGACCACTGTGCCTTCACGCGCGTAATAAGCGCGGATGTCACTAATTGGTAAGCCATTCGAGTTAAACAGGCCGCCGCGGCTGTCGCTCACGGCAATGATTTTGGTGCCGAGTTCATCAAGAATTTGCGCGCATGTCGCGCCGACATTGCCAAAGCCCTGAATAGCAACCCGCGCGCCCGTTATGTCAAAGCTCAGCGCGTCCGCCGCCTCGCGGAGCATGTACACCAGCCCGGTCGCCGTAGCAGCGTTGCGCCCCAGCGAACCGCCAATGTTAATCGGCTTGCCGGTTACCACGGCCGGCACGGTATGGCCGACGTGCATCGAGTAAGTGTCCATGATCCAGGCCATCACCTGTTCGTTGGTGCCAACATCCGGCGCGGGAATATCCTTGTCAGGTCCGATCAGAATCGCGATTTCAGTGGTGAAGCGCCGCGTCAGGCGCTCGAGCTCGCCAATTGAAAGCTGCCTGGGATCGACAATGACGCCGCCTTTCGCGCCGCCAAAGGGGATGTTGACCACCGCGCACTTCCATGTCATGAGCATGGCGAGCGCGCGCACCTGATCGAACGAGAGCAAAGGATGATAGCGCAGGCCGCCCTTGGCTGGACCACGGGTGATATTATGCTGGATGCGAAAGCCGGTGAATTCCCTGATCTGACCATCGTCCATCTTCACCGGGAACGAAACCGTCAACTCGCGCTGCGGCACGCGCAGCACTTTGCGCAGCCCTTCGGGAAGATCGAGCAAATCAGCTGCGACTTCGAGTTGACGCTGCTGATTGGCAAAGAATGCTGAAGCTGTAAGTGTCATAGCGACATCTCCTCATTGAGTTGCTACTACGCGAAATGCGTTGTTACAGACCCCATTGTCTGCATCGTCGGCCAACATACCACGAGCTTATTTGCTCGCTGCATCACAATCATACGGTGTTACAATGACCTGCCGCGCCCGGCGTTCCGCCCACCACCAGTGCAATTGCCGCCGCCGCCGCGAGGATTCTTGCTGCGCCCGCAGCGCCAGCCGCCCAAGCGAGCCGATCAGCGGTAAATCCAGCGCCGCCCAGCGCCGCACGAACTGCTTGAAGCGCACGGCGGCCCAGCGAATCACGACATTCCGCCGCCCCACCAGCGCGATTCCGATCATCAGGAAAAGCACGCCTTGCAGCACCGGCAGCACAATGCCGAGCAGGCCCAGCCCAATAAAGAACCAGCCAAGCACCTGCCGCACAATCGGCCACATGTGCCGCCAGCATGCCGCAGCACGCTGAGTGACAAATGACAGGGATCGCGTATTTTGAGGTATGTTATCCATGCGTCTCACGTATGTGGATGTTCATAGATTCAGTATAGCATATGGCGTTGGGCAGTGCGGTGAGAATTTGTTAAGAGGTTGCTTGAGCTTTGTACATCTATGCTACGCACCTTTACCCAACACGCGCCGTGCCAGCGCCCGCTCCTCCGCGCCGAACGCGCCAAGCACATACAGCGCCGCGCCATACACGAACGGCGCAACCGCCGCAGCCGCCAGCCAGCCGAACGGGTGGAGCGCCAGCATGGCCGCGCCCATGACCAGCGCGGCAACGACAGGACGCCAGCTCAGTTCGCCGAACGGCAGCAGCACGCCTTCATGATGAAGCACGCGCACAAACGAGAGCAGAATCACGAATTCAGTTGCGATGGTGAGCGCCGCCGCCGCGTCGTAGCCAAAGCGCGGGATGAGCAGCAGATTCGCGCATAAATTGAACACGGCGGCAATCGCAAACGCCACGGTGATCGAGTGCTGCCGCCGCATGGCGATGATGACGTATTGCGTCACGCCGTTGAGGTACGAAAGCGGCAGATACCAGAT
>DASTWM010000397.1:0-3731 GCA_035765855.1 Roseiflexaceae bacterium | reverse complement strand
GGGCGATAGCAGTTCAGCCTGCTCGAAGCCGTCGGTCACGAGCGCGCCAACTTTCAATCCTTTCAGATCCATGATATACCCCTTTCTCTCTTATTGCCGGTACATCATGCAGGCGTGCATAGGCTGTGCCATTAAGGAGCTTTCATCAAAGCGGGTAAAAACAGGTGTACTGTTTGTGGCGCGGGCGTGGCCGAAGCATCTGGCGTTGCTGACGGGTTGCTTGTGGCCGTCGGCGCTGTCGAAGTTGCGGTGGTTGTCGGTGGTGTCGATGTCGCGGTAATCGTCGGGGTTGGCGTGGCGGGTGTACCAAGTGTGAGCGACGCGAATGAAAATAAGATCTTCGCCTGTGCAGAGGATGTGTTATCGCCCAGGAATAAAAAGTTTGGGGTGTTATACGGAAGGCCAAAGCCGCTGTAGTTGCGCAGGTTGCCGGTGAGCACGACGTTGCCGCCGCTTCGTAATGTGTATGTGTCGCCGGAGATCGTCAAATCATATGCTGTCAGCGCGGCGGTGGTGTTGAATTCCGCGTCTTCGCCGTGGGTGAATTGTGTTGTACCGTCATAGTTTTGCGCCCAGATGTGATCTTTCCAGAAGCCTAATTCAATGCCTTTATGGTCGCTGCTTAACGCGATGATGCTGAAACCGGCCCGGTCGTTATTCACATGCTGCTCGCTCGTGATTTGCACGGTGAAGCGCACGGTGTAGCCCGTCATGCGGTTAAGTGTTGGCAATGTTTTGGTTAAGATTCCTGCAAAGTATCCAGCCGATTCGCTACGTGCTGGTGTTGTATCCAGAGTGGTTACGCCACCGGCAAAGCTCTGAGTTGCCTGAGCTGCCTGGAAAGGTTGAGTGGCGTACACAAAACCTTGCGTATCAGGTGTTCCCGTGTTCAACGACCCATCGTACAAGACCTGACCTACGTTCGGTGCCGAGCGGGTGGTCGAAGACACCAGCGATGGCATGCCGCCCACCAACGCGATCACGCCGAGCGAAAGCGCAACCAAGCACACGCGAACGATGCTCATGATCTGTCCTTTCATTTGCCGGGTACATAAAAAAACGTACTGATTTAGTATAACGCACGCAAATTGATCCTGAATCGAGAAACTTTTGCGCCTTCTCAAACGTATAAATTGTCAAGACATGGTTAATCTGTTAAGATGATGGCGTGCATCACGGTAAAGGATAAACGCATGGCTCCCGCGCATTCTCAGGAAGCAAACATTTCTCAACTGTATTATCATCTTTCTACTGAGCTTGCGCAGGCATGCACGCTGGAAGAAGGTGCCACTCGTGGCCTCAGCGTTCTCGATGACTGGTTCAACCCCCAGGTGTGCTGCATTGTCTGGACCACCGCCGACATGCCGATCAGCTTTGGGCTCGACGCGCAGGTGGAGCCACGCCCGCCCAGCCCGCAGGAATGGATGCAGCTTGAAGCTGGCGAGCTTGTGACGGATGCGCGCGATGAAGAAGGCGAGAGCACCTATTGCTTTGTGCCATTGCGCGCGCGTGGGAAGTTGCTGGGCTGGGTGTACATGGAAGGCGCTTCCTGCACGGCGGAACGCCAGGTGGTGCTGCGCGCGATCGCAGGCCAGCTTGGGCCAGCGATCGCGCTGCTCGATGCCACGGGAGCGCACCAGGAACATCTGGCACAGCTCCAGACGCTTTCAGATCTTGGGCGCTCGTTCAGCAGCGAACTCAATCTTGACACGCTGCTCGACACGATCTACGCCGGTGTGCGGCAACTCGTCGATGCCCAGTTCTTCTACATCGCCCTGTACAATACCGAAACGGGTACCATGGATCTGGCCTACTGCATGTTCGACGACGAACGGCAGGCTAAAACAGATTCGTGGAATATCTACGAAGGCCTCACGCGCGTAATCGTCGAAACGCGCGCGCCGCTGTGTACCCATGATTACGAAACGGAGTGTCTGCGCCGTGGGATCACGCCGCGCAGGCTTCAGGGATTGCCGCCCAGCCGGGCGTGGCTCGGCATTCCTTTATTCGCGCACGATCATCTGCTTGGCCTGATGAACGTCAGTTGCATGCGCGAAGGCTACAGCTACACGCCCGCACAGGTCGATCTGCTGGTCGCAATCGCCGGGCAGGCCGCCATCGCCATTGAAAATGCGCGCCTGTACCAGCGCACCGAACGCCAGGCGCGTGAGCTTGCCACCCTGAACCGGATCGGGCGCACACTCACATCGTCGCTCGACCCGGAGCGCGTGCCGTCGCTGATCATGGAACACGTCTGCGATCTGCTCAGTGTGGAAGAAGGCTCGCTGCTCCTGGCTGATGAGCAGTCTGGCGACCTGATGTTTGCCTACACCAGCGGCTATTACGGCAGCCAATTGCTGGGCCAGCGGATTCCCAGCGGCGTCGGCATTGTGGGCTACGTCGCAAGCAGCGGCAAATCGCTGATCGTGAATGACGTGCGCCGGGACGAGCGCTTCCACTCGGATACCGATCAGTCGACTGGTTACACAACGCGGGCTGTGCTGGCCGTGCCGCTGCGGAGTGGCGGCGACATGCTGGGCGTGATCGAGGTGCTGAATCCCCGCCATGGCGGCACATTTACCAACAATGACAAGCAATTGCTCGAAGCCGTCGCCGATCAGGCAGTTGTGGCGCTGGAAAATGCCCGCACCTTTGCGCAAGTCGATCAGGCGCTGGCGCGGCGGGCGCAGGAACTCGCCGTGACCAATCATCGGCTGGAGCATAATTTGCAGAGCCTGACCGCGCTCAACGCGGTTTCCATCGCGATGAATACGGCGCTGCGTGATCCTGACGATATTTTCGCCCTGACCGCGCGCGGCGTGGTCGAGCTGACCAACGCGCGCGGCGCGAGTATTCTGTTCGTCACCGGCATGCACATGCGCAGCGTGGTGCAGGTTGGCATGCCGCCGTCGCTCGCTGAACTTGAGCCAAAGGTGCGCGCCGTGATCGAATCCGGCCATCCACAGGCATTTCTCCGGGCGCTGGCTTCTGGTGATTCGTTATTTGTCGTGCCGCTGCGCGCGATGCAGCGCACGCTTGGCGCGCTGTGCGTGTACTATGGCGATGAATTGCCGGATTCCTCCGATCAAGAGACGATTGTGTTGTTCGCAACGCAGGCGGCTGGCGCGGTAGAAAACACGTTGCTGTTCGGCGAGGTGCGCGACGCCCGTGATGCCATGGGATCGATTCTCGCCTCGACGCGCGACGGCGTCATGCTGATCGACGCGAACTCGCAGGTTGAGCTTGCAAATGCCGCGCTGGTGCGGCTGAGTGGTGTTGCGTGTCACGAAGTTGAGCACGCCAGCGCGACGCAATTCCTGGCGGCCTGGCAGCACATGACCAGCTATGAGGACAATGAATGGTGCCAGTTGCGGCACGGGCTGAGCGCCGTGGTGAGCGGCACGACATCGTTTGAGTACGGTCAGCTGAACGCATTGCGCGCCAACGAGCCAACGCTGGAATGGAATGTGTTGAAGGCTGAAGGCAGCGGCGGAAACCAGGGCGGCGCGGTTCTGGTGCTGCGCGACATTACAGACGCGAAAGCAGCCGAGCAGTTGCGCGATGATTTGACCAACATGATCGTGCATGATTTGCGCAGCCCGCTGTCGAGCGTCATGGCCGCCATCGAGTTGCTCCAGAAAGACACCCCGCCGCATATCAGCCCGGCACATCGCAACGTGCTTTCCATTGCGCGCCACAGTTCGACCCAGATGCTCGGCATGATCAACACG
>DASTWM010000396.1:0-5010 GCA_035765855.1 Roseiflexaceae bacterium | reverse complement strand
CCGCTGATCATCCCCGAAGTGAACCCCGACCACCTTGACATGCTGGAGCGGCAGCGAGCCGAGCGCGGCTGGAAGGGCTGCCTGGTCACCAACCCGAACTGCTCGACGATCGGGATTGTCATGGCGCTCAAGCCGCTTCATGACGCGTTCGGCGTCACGCAGATGCACGCCGCGACGTTGCAGGCGATCTCCGGCGCGGGCTACCCCGGAGTCGCTTCGCTCGACATTCTCGACAACATCGTGCCGAATATTGGCGATGGCAGCGAGGAGCACAAGATCGAGACCGAACCGCTGAAACTCCTCGGCACGGTGCGCGACGGGCGCGTGAATGAGGCGCAGATCGGTATCAGCGCGCAGGTCACGCGCGTGCCGGTGATCGACGGCCACACAGCGCTGCTGTCGCTGGCCTTCAACCGCAAGCCGGAACCTGATGAGGCGATCGCTGCGCTCGAAGCGTTCCGCGCGCCGGAGATCGTGCGCGGCCTGCCGAGCGCCCCAGAGCGCCCGGTCATCGTCCGCCGCGAGGCCGACCGGCCCCAGCCGCGCCGCGACCGCGACGCTGGCAACGGCATGAGCGCCAGCGTCGGACGGGTGCGGCCATGTCCATTGCTTGACCTGCGCATGGTCGTGCTGTCGCACAACACCATTCGCGGCGCGGCGGGCGGCGCCATTTTGAATGCTGAGTTACTGGTTGCGGCTGGCGTTGTTCGATGACTATAATAAAGACAAATAGCATGCAGTCTAACAGGGGAGGGTAGTGATGTCATCAGCAGTGCTCGAGATACGGCCGCTTCCAATGGAAGATTATCTTGAAAGTGTTGGAACAGATATGATTCGTGTGAAAGGCCATCGTATCGGGCTTGAGCATATTGTCGAACGCTATCAAGAAGGCTACAGTCCCGAGCAGATCGCGCTCGATTTCCCTGGTCTTGATCTGGAACAAGTGTACGGCATCATTGCTTATTATTTGCGCAATGAAGCGGATGTGCATGCCTATATCGAGCGCGTGAATGCGCGAGCAGAACGGGCTTATCAGCAGTGGGCGGCTCATCCTTCACCTGCGACGCGGCGCGTACAAGAGATCAGGGCGCGCTATCAGAGCGAGCATTCAGCGTGAAGTTACGTTTTCTCATTGATGAAAATCTGTCTCCCCGCTTAAAGGCGACAATCAACCGTCACTATCCGACAGTTGATGTAGTTCGCGTCGGTGATGAAGACGCGCCACCGCTGGGAACGCCCGATACGGATCTCCTGCTGTATCTTGAACGTACCCAGCGTGCGCTCATCACTGATAACCGCGACAGCATGCCAGGACATATTGCTGATCATTTTGCCCAGGGCCGACAGCACTGGGGAATTTTTGAAGTTCACAAGAACGTTCCCTTCGGATCATTAGCCGAGTTGATGTATCTTTACTGGGAAGTAACTGAGGCGGAAGAGTGGATTAACCCTGTCGAGTGGCTGGTGATTTAGCGGCCTACTCGTTTGTATTGCTTCAAGCATCTCGTTATGGGAGAACATGTGTCATGACCAACCAAATCGTCTTCACCCGCGGCGTGCCGCCCACCGAGGCGTTTCCCGCCGAGGAGTTGTCCATCTGCTTCGAGTCGGTTTTGAGCGACGACACCGCTGTGGTGTTACAGTACGGCCAGCAGCCCGGCTACCTCCCGCTGCGCCGCCAGCTTGCCGAGGAGTACGGCGTCTCCGAAAAAGAGATCATGGTGGGAAACGGTTCGCTTCAGTTGCAAGACCTCGTCTCAGCCTATCTGATCAAGCCGGGCGCGACCGTGCTGGTCGAGCAGCCGAGCTACGACCGCGCGATCACGACCTTTCGGCGGCGCGGCGCGAAGGTGATCGGTATTCCGCTGGAGGAGGATGGCATCAATATCGAGCGGCTGGAAGCGCAACTCAAGCGCGACGTGCCAGCGTTTATCTACCTCGTTCCCGACTTCCAGAATCCGACCGGCGCAACCATGTCATTGGAAAAGCGCCGCGCCGTGGTTGAACTGGCGGATCGCTACGGCTTCTGGATCATCGAGGACGTGCCGTACCGCAAGCTGCGTTACGTGGGTGAAGACCTGCCGCTCTTGCGCGAGATCGACCCGCAGCATATCATCACCATGAGTTCGTTCAGCAAGCTGCTGGCTCCGGCCCTGCGTGTCGGCTACATGGTCGCCCCGGCGGAGTTCATCGCCGCTGTGACCAAGCTCGGCGAGGACACCTACCTCGCGCCAGTGCTGCCCACCCAGGCCGCCGTCTCAGAGTACATTAAGCGCGGCTGGCTCGGGCCAAATATCGAGCATCTGAAGGAATTGTACCGCCCGCGCTGGCGCGCCATGGTGGACGCTGTGCAGCGCGAGTTGCCCGGCGCGCAGGCATTCCTGCCGGAAGGCGGCTTCTTTGTCAGCGTCATGCTGCCCGACAGCGCCAACACGGCCAATCTGGTCGAGCGCGCCAGGGAGCATGGCCTGGTCCTGACGCCCGGCCAGGCGTTCTTTGCCGACCCGGATGATGGCAAAGCTCCCAACGGTGAAAAGTTCGTGCGGCTGCCGTTCTGCGCCGTGACGCCCGAACAAATCGACGAGGGCGTGCGGCGGCTGGCAAGCTTGTTATAGATAATGCTTGATGCTTGATACATAATGCTTGAATAATGCTACTATGTTGGCTACATTCAAGCAACAAGCATTAAGCATCATGGAGTTCTATGCAAACTTACGGCACCGCCACAATCTACGATCTGCTCGGCGATAATCTGGCATACCGCAGCCTGCAACCGCTCGACGAACGGCTGCCGGGCAGTTCCGAACTGCGAGAGCAGCTTGGCATTCCGGCGACCACGCCGCTGCGCAAGGGCGACGAGGCGCATGCTCGCGTGGTCGCCGCGCTGCTGGAAGCTGCCCAACAATTGCGCGCGCCCGGCGTGCCGCTGCGCCGCCTCGTGCTGGTCGGCGACACGCGCCTGAGCGACGGCGGCGCGTTCATGGCGCTCCAGGACGTGACCGGCTGGGACGGGCGCGCGTTTATCGGCAGCGACAGCGCGGATGAACCGGCGAAGGCATTCGATGATGACATAACGTTTGCGAACCGCTGGAGCATGCTCCATGATTGGGCATCGGCGCTCGACGGCGACGATTTTCATGTTGACGAGGCGACCGTGGCGCTGATCGATCTCGACAAGGCGCTGATCGGCGCGCGTGGGCGCAACGACCGCTTGATCGATGCGGCGCGACTGCGGGCGCTGACCGCGAGCGTGGCGGATGTGCTTGGCGACGCATTCGAGCCGGACGAGTTTGAGCAGATTTTTCGCCTGCTGAATCAGGGACGCTTCGAGCCACTGACCGCCGATAATCAGGACTATGTTGGCTATCTCTGCGCCATTATTGCCGGGCATATTCTGCCGCTCGATTATTTCACCACGATGGAACAGGTCGGCAGGCTGCCGCGCTTCACTGATGTGTTGCCGCAGGTAGCAGCGGCCTGCGCCAGGACCTCATGGCCCTCCAGTCAGATTCAGGCCTTTCACCATGAAGTTGCCGGGCTTGTCGCTGCGGGCGACCCGACGCCATTCAAGGCGTTTCGTCGCCGTGAATACCACGAAACAGCGAAGCTCATGGGTACGCATGGCGACGCCGCGCCGCCCGACGAACTGCTGCGCGAGGAGCTTGTGCTGACGGCTGAGATCTGGCAGGTGGCACAGCGCTGGCAGGAACAGGGCGCGCTCCTGTTCGGCCTGTCCGACAAGCCCGACGAAGCCGCGCTACCGACCGACGCGGACGCGGCCCGTGGCGCGTTGCCATTGCATCGCATGGCAACGCATGTGGTTGGCGAATAAGGCATGCGTGTGGCGCGGGTTGCCCACTCGCGCTACGCCTGCAATGCACAGAGCGAATGTTAGAAACTCACCTAACGCATGCGGTATCATGTGGTGCATAAGGTGAGTTGTTGAGGCGATGATCATGGTACCCAGCATTCCTGCACTCCCGCTTGTCGTTCAGATCGAGCAGCCGCTGGTCACAGCGCGCGGAAGCCTCGTGCTTTCCGTCGAGCAGGCGGGCGGCCAGCCTTATACCGGCTACCTCGACTACGATCAGCTTGTGCTGCCGCTCGGCGTAACCGATTTGCGCAAAAGCGTGGTGCATAGCGGCCCATGGGGAACGTTTTTCGTCAGCAACGGCATGCTCACAATTGATGTTGACCATGTTTCCCCAGGCGGCAAACTGGCTGACGGCATCTACATCGCGCGCTTCCGCCCGCGCGGCTCAGACGGGCCGTTCAGCAATCAGATTGGCTATGCGATTGACCGCGCCGCACGGCCCGTCTCGGAGGATGTTGACAATAACGGCGGGCGCTACATAGTGCCGCAGCCGGTCGCGGGCGCATACGTCGTGTATCGTGATGAGGCGGCGGACAGCAGCCTGAACGGTTACACCCGAATCGAGTTCGAGGCGCAGGGCGAGAGCACCGAAATTGTGCAGCGCTTCACCAAAACCGCCTCGACGGCCTACTGGGGGCCAAGCGGCAACCCCGCCGACCAGAGCGTCGCGACCTTGCGCTGGCAGATTGCGCCAAGCGCCACCAATCAGCAGAACTTCAAGGCGCTGGTTGGCTTTCTCTCGCACTTCGACCGAACGAACGATGCGAACACGTCGCTGGCGCACACGCGCTCCGGCGAGGATGCCATGGGCAATCTTGGTCGGATTGGCATGGGGCAGACCGTTGCGGCATTTGTTGGGCCGTCGCCGCTGTTCTACACGCTCGCGCCGGTTCACCTGTTTCCCGAAAAACTGGACGATGATTTTACGCCAATTATCGACCGGCTGGTCAAGTATGATGCGGCGGGCGGCGCGTTGAACAACTGGCATGTCGAGGTACGGGCATCGCAGCTTGGCGGCATGTACGAGGTGCGCTACGTCGAGTGGGCGCTTGGCGTCACCAATCTGTCGGCCAGGCCGCAGTTCGACAGCACGCCGAGCGCGTCGGTGAACGATTGGGGCTTGTTTTTTCGCTGGA
>DASTWM010000395.1:0-12845 GCA_035765855.1 Roseiflexaceae bacterium | reverse complement strand
TGCCTGACAGCCATATCTTACGCGCTGGCTTTTAATTGGCTGATGTAATGCTTGCGGAATTTCGCCACCTTGGGCGCGACAACCACCTGGCAATACGGCTGGTTCGGATTGTTCTGGAAGTATTGATGGTGATAATCCTCGGCCACGTAGAACGTCTCGAACGGCACGATCTCCGTGACAATCGGGGCGTCCCACACCTTATCCTGTTGAAGCTCTTTAATCACCTGCTCGGCGACATCCTTCTGCTCCGGCGTGTGATAGAAAATTGCCGAGCGGTACTGCGTGCCGACATCCCCGCCCTGGCGATTCAGCGTGGTCGGGTCGTGAATCGTAAAGAAAATGTGCAGCAGATCGCGAAATGATACGACCTGCGGATCGAATGTCAATTGCACCACCTCGGCATGGCCGGTGCGCCCGGTGCATACATCGCGGTACGACGGATTGGCGACGTGGCCGCCAGCGTAGCCTGAGACAATGTTGGTCACGCCCTTCACCTCGTCGTACACCGCCTCCAGGCACCAGAAGCACCCGCCTGCCAATGTCGCCACTTCGCTGCTTTTCATGTCGCTCGCATGAGTATGTTCAGCACTCATTGCATCATTCCTTTCAATACGGTCTGGTCAACAGTGTAAGTATACTCTTTTCGCAGTTGATTCGCATATACGATGTATAAGAATACAACTTTATCATATATACGCGACGACATTGTAACAATCTATACAGCAAAGTGGTGTATAGTATACCCGGCAGAGCTGTAAACCATTTTAGAACCCGGTTAGATTCTCAGGCATTGTTATGCACTCACGCCAGGTTTCTCGCGTTGCTGTTCCATGGTCGCGCACTATCCGTATTAGTATCACGTTGGGCGTGTTTGCCGGTTATTCCGTGCTGCTGCTGCTGACGTATGGGCGCATGGGCGTGATTGCAGCGTCGCTTTCGGTGATTCCGCTGGTCTGTGCTGGTTTTCTGCTTGGGTGGCGCGGCGGCCTGCTGGCCGGCGTCGTAAGCATCGGGCTGCATGTGCTGCTGTTCGACGTGCTGACGCCATCGGGCATTACGGTCGTGCTTGATCAATGGCCGGGCAGCGTCATGGGCGTGGTGGTCGGCGGCGCAGCGGGCTGGCTGAGCGAATTCATTGCCAGGGTGAAGCGGCAGGCGCAGGAGCTTGCCCGCGAACGCGCGGCGCTCCAGGCTGAGATCGCCGAACGCATGCGAATCCAGGAGGAGCTCGCCGAGGCGCGGCGCAGCGCCGAAACGGCAAGTAGTGCCAAAACCATGTTTCTCGCCAACATGAGCCACGAGTTTCGAACGCCGCTCACCTCGATTCTCGGATTCAGCGATTTGATTCACATGCAGGCCACCCAGGCGGGCAATCAGGAATTGATGGCCGATATCAACCGCATTCGCAAAGCCAGCCACCATCTTCTGCACCTCATCAACGATGTGCTTGACCTGGGCAGGATCGAGGCGGGCCGCATGGAACTCCATGCTGAATATTTCGATCTGGCGCTGTTTGTGGACGAAGTTGCTGACCTGGTGAAGCCGCTGGTGCAAAAACAGCATAATACCATCCACACTCAAGCAGCTAATGTGCCGCCGGTTGTCTACGCCGATCGTGGTAAAATCCAGCAGATTCTGCTCAATTTGCTCAGCAATGCGGCAAAGTTCACGTCCGATGGCACGATCACGCTTGCCGTGGCGCACGAGCGCGCTGCCGAACAGGATTGGATCTGTTTCGATGTGACCGATACCGGCATTGGCATTGCGGATGAGCATCTTGAGAAGCTGTTTCAACCATTTTCACAATTGTCCAATGCAGCGACACGCGGCAGCAGCGGCCTGGGGTTAGCGTTGAGCCAAAGCTTCAGCAAGCTCATGGGCGGCAGCATCAGCGTGCAGAGCAGATCCGGCAGTGGATCGACATTTGCGGTACGTCTGCCTGTGCTCGTGGAGCGCCAAACCGACGAGCCGCCAGCGCTGGATGCAGGCAACGCAAAGGAGATCATGGCATAACCTGCCGACGTGCAAATGGCAATTTGATCATCCAAAGGTTACATTTGTTCAGACAAATGTAACAATGCAATCGTTGTTACGTTTTATACTATAAAGGAAGATTCGTCACCCGTGTACGTTGGCGAGCAGTCTATCGACTACAAAGGAGTAACGACGAGGCATCTATGGAAGCAGCTTCCCTGTGCGTTCACGGCCACTTTTATCAGCCGCCGCGTGAAGACCCGCTGACCGGCACAATTCCTCGTGAAGCCGGCGCGAACCCGCACCATAACTGGAACGAGCGCATTCATGCGGAGTGCTACCAGCCGAACGCGGCGCTTGGCAATTTTGCAAGCATGAGTTTCAATTTCGGCCCGACGATCTTTTCATGGATGCGCGCCTTCGACCCGACGACCTATCAGCGCATCATTATGCAGGATCGTACGAATGTCGAGCGCTATGGTGTGGGCAATGCGATGGCACAGTCGTATCATCATACGATTCTGCCGCTGGCGACCTACGAAGATAAGGTCACGCAGATCAGTTGGGGGATCGCCGATTTTGAACATCATTTCGGGCGCAGGCCGCAGGGCATGTGGCTGCCCGAAACAGCCGTCGATACCGAGACACTGACTGTGCTGGCCGACCATGGCATCGAGTTCACCATTCTCGCGCCGTGGCAGGCCGATGCGCCATTTATCGACACCACCGAGCCGTACCGCGTGATGCTGCCGGAAGGCCGCAGTATCACGGCATTTTTCTACCAGCAGGATTTGAGCGGGCGAATCAGCTTCGATCCCAGCATCACCACCAATGCCGACGCCTTTGTGCATAGCTATCTGGAGCCGCGCTACATGGCAGAAAAGGCATGGCGGCATCAACCGCAGCTTGTGCTGGTTGCGTCCGACGGCGAGTTGTACGGCCACCACCAGCCGTTCCGCGACAAGTTTCTGGCGTACCTGCTCAGTCGCGCGAGCCGGCAGGCCGGCATCGAACCGACGTATCCGGCGCGCTGGTTGCGCGAGCACCCGCCGCGTCAGACCGTCCGCATTCGTGAACGCACGTCGTGGAGTTGTCACCATGGCGTGGTGCGCTGGATGGACGAGTGTGGCTGCACGCCAAGCACCACCTGGAAGGCGCACCTGCGGCACTCGCTGAATCACATGGCCGCGCTGGTGGATGAGGTGTACCGCACCACTGTGCAGCCGCACATTGCCGAGCCATGGCAGCTTCGTCACCGCTATATCAACGTGGTGCTTGGCCGGCAATCGGCGGCGGAACTGATTCACGAGGCAGCCGGGCGGCGACTGGACGAGGAACTGACGACGCGGATCGGCCTGCTGCTTCAGGCCCAATTCGAGCGGCAGCGCGCTTTTACTTCGTGTGGCTGGTTCTTTGAAGATTTCGACCGTATCGAGCCGAAAAATAATGTACGCTACATGGCGCAGGCCGTGTGGCTGACCAGGCGCGCGACCGGCATCGATCTGACGGCCAGCGGGCGCACCGCGCTGCAAACGGTGATCAGCCAGCGCACCGGCCAGCGCGGCGATCATATCTTCACGCGCCATTTGCAGCGCGCATAATGAAAGAGCAGCCATGCAGCGCACGTTGAGCATTGCGTTTCAAACCGACCATCCGATTACCGCCTATGGCGCGCTCGGCGCGACGGCGGAAGGCTATGGCTTCGACGGCGTTTCGGTGTACAACGACATGCTCTTCCAACCGGCATGGCTGCCCCTGCTGGAGATCGCGCGCAACACGCGCCGCGTGCGGCTCGGCCCGGCAGCGGTGAATCCGTTCACATGCCACCCGATCAATATCGCCGGCAATATCGCGCTGATCGATGAAATGTCGCAGGGCCGCGCGTATCTTGGGCTGGCACGCGGCGCATGGCTCGATTTCGTCGGCATGGCACCGGCGCGGCCAGTCACGGCGCTGCGCGAGGCCATGGAATGCGTGCAGCACCTGCTGTCGCGCTCGACGCAGCCGTACCACGGCGAGATCTTCGCGCTTGCGGGCGGCGATGCGTTGCGCTGGAACATCCTTCGTCCCGATGTGCCGCTGCTGCTCGGCGCGTGGGGCCAGCGCGCCATCCGCGCATGCGCGCCGTATACTACGGAAGTAAAGATTGGTGGCACCGCGAATCCGGCGGTCGTGCCGCAGGTCGCGGCAAGCATAGCTGCCGCTGCCCGCCATGCCGGGCGCAGCTCTGACGCGATTGGCATTGTCGTCGGGGCTGTCACCGTGGTGGATCGCGATGGCGCTGCGGCGCGGAAGCTCGCGCGGCGCGAGGCGGCGCTGTACCTGCCGATCATCGCGCAACTCGATCACACGCTCGATCTTGAGCCAGCATTGATTGAGCGCGTCAGCGCCGCTGCTGCGGCCTACGACTTCGACCGCGCGGCGCACGATATTTCGGACGACTTGCTGCGGAAGCTGGCCTTTGCTGGCACGCCTGACGATGTCGCGGATCAGGCTGCCGCGCTGTTTCAGGCGGGCGCGCAGCGCATCGAGTTCGGCACGCCGCACGGCCTGAACGAAGCAGAAGGGCTGCGGCTGCTCGGCAAGCAGGTTCTGCCCGCGTTGCAGCCGCTGTTGAGCGAGTCATGACCGAGTCTTCTGATACCTTTCCGCTGTACGACCTTGCCGTTGTCGTTGAAGCGATCGAAGGGCAGTGTACGTGCGCCATGCGCGTCGGCGACAGGGTGTTTCTGCGCGGCGGCAAGCTTTCGCTGCCGGACGGCGCAGACTTCTGCCTGTATGCCTTGCAGGCCGCCATCCCGCTGCTGCCCGCCAAGCAGCGCCGCAATCACCCCGCCGACTGGATGGAAACCGACGCGCGCGTGACCTGCCCCGACCCGGCATGCCGCCTGATCATGCGAATCGAGCGGATCGGGCAGCGCCTGCTTCACCATGACGACGTGAGCGCGACGCCATGGGAAGACACCTCGCAAACATAAGCAATGCTCACAACCGCCCGTACGCCCGCAGCGTCAACAGCTTTTGCAGCGTCACCCAGCCGCGCCACTCCACCTCGCATGCCGGGCTGATCGCTGGCCATGCGATGTTCCAGCCGCCGTCCTCGCCCTGGCTCGCAATGAGTTCGTCGAGGTGCGCGTTGATCTCGTCATCGCTGAAGAAGCGGCGGCAGGGATGCTCCGGCGTGGGTGCCCAGTCGAGCGGCTTGCGCACGTAGCCTTCCGCTCCGGCGGCGGCAATCAGACCGGCGGCGCGCGCTTCGGCCATCACACGGTCAAGCTCCTGCCCGGCGCGTTCGCGGTCCGGCACATAGCGCAAGAATACGAGCACGCTGGCAAGATCATGCATTTCTGTGGCGTGAAATTGCGGCAGCCTGGCCCAGCAAAATGCCGTCGCGCGCGCAAGCCACTGATGCTGCATGCCGAGTTTGTGCAGCAGCCCCGCGATTGCGGCGGTCGGGTTCAACGATGCGGGTGGGTTGTCGTCGGTTTGCCACCATGGCGCGTGCGGATATTTGTTCACCGAAGGCAGGACAAATGGCACGCCGCCTGCATCGGTCGTAATCGTCGTGAGGAAATCGCACGCCCGTTGAACCATGACTCTGTCAGCGACGACGACCTCCAGGTATTCCAATGCATGCTGCACCGGCACGGGCTGGCTGTCGGGGCAGCGAATGTCCGGCTCCAGCGCGTTGCCAAAGCCGCCGTCGGCATTCTGATAGGCCCGTAGCGCTTGCAGCACCGCGTCGCCCGAACCATCATGAAAGTGAAACGCGAAAAGGTGGCGGTCGATCAGCCGCGCGTTGCGCCAGATGAAATCACCGGCGCGGGAAAGCACATCATTCATCTCTTTTGCTCCTTTAAAAGGCTTCCTCATCCTTCAGCACGCTCGACCAGCGCAGCACGCCATGCTGGTGCCGCGAACGGTTCGGGCCAGAACTCAACCTGCTGCACGATTTTGCCGTCGCGCACGGTTGAAAACGTGATTGCGCGATCCACACGCGCTCCATCTGTCACCGTCACATCGCTGACGACCTGCGCGCCATCCGCAAGCAGCCGATGCACAGTGAACTGCCAGCGTCCCGCCGCCGGATAGTGCTCGTTCATCGCGGCAAAGTTGTCGCGCCCGACGATCCGTTCGCCTGATTGCGGCCATTCGAGCACGTATGCATCGGCGAGCAACGCGCCAGCTGTTCGCCAGTCGTTGGTTTGCATGGTGGCCCAGAAATCGGCAACAACCTGTTTGCCTGTCATGATCATGCGCCGTACTTTCAACTCAAGCCCTGTCAACTTGAGTGTACCGCAAAAGCAGGATACAATCGATCCTTGTTTATAGGCAATGAGGAAAATCGGTATGTATCACCCGACCAGCCGCGTGCTGACCGTGCTTGAGCTGCTGCAAACGCACCAACGTATCAGCGGGCCGCAGCTCGCCGCCCGGCTTGAAGTCGATGTGCGCACGGTGCGGCGCTACATCGCCATGCTGCAGGACATCGGCATTCCAATCGAGGCTGAGACAGGCCGGCACGGCTGCTATGTGCTGCGGCCCGGCTTCAAGCTGCCGCCATTGCTGTTCACCAACGATGAAGCGGTGGCCGTCGCGCTGGGGCTGCTGCTGACCGAGAAACTTGGCCTGCATGCCGCCGCGCCCGCCGTGGAAGGGGCGCTGGCAAAACTGGAGCGGGTGCTTCCAACGCCGGTGCGCCGCGAGGTGCAGGCGCTTCAGACGGCGCTCGTATTCGACATGGCCGCCACTGAAGACATCGTGCAGAGTAGCATCATCGCGGCGCTGAGCGTCGCCGTGCAGGAGCAGCGCGAGGCATGGCTGCGCTACGCGGCAGGCGACGAAATAACCGAGCGCGCGGTCGATCCCTACGGCGTGGTGAGCCATGGCGGGCGCTGGTACGTGGTCGGCTACTGCCATCTGCGCGGCGGCATGCGCACTTTTCGGCTCGACCGCATCAGTTCCGTCACGCTCCGCGAGCAGTGCTTCACGCGCCCGCCCGATTTCGACCCGCTGGCGTATCTCGTCCGCTCAATTGCCGGGATTCCCGACCGCTGGAACATTTTGGTAACGCTGCACACAACGCTCGAACAAGTGCGCCACCATGTACCCGCCTCGCTCGCGCTGCTGGAAGAATGCGCGGGCGGCGTCATGCTCCAATCCTCGATTGACGATCTCGCCATGCTGGCGCGCGTGCTGATCAGCATCGGCTGCCCGTTCGCTGTGCATGAGCCGCCGGAACTGCGCGCCACGCTGCGGCAGATCGCCGCCGATGTCATGCGCATGGCGGACGAGGCGCATGGAGTCCCGTTACCACATCGCGGGCTATCGTCAGCATAGAAGCGATTGCGTATAGTATATATTGTTGTTATTCTCTATCAAGTTACACAACTTATGCTATAATACCAGCGCTTTCATTTTGAGAGGAGCTCGTAATATGGCAGTACACACACCAGTTAATGAGGCGGATGGCGCGTACGTAAACGTGCCGATGCCAATTGTCACCTTGAACCGCGCGACGCTCGTTGTCGGCATTGTCGCGGGCATTCTGCTGCAACAGCCGCTGTTCACCAGCGCGTTGTTCTTGATTTTGCTTCCAGCGGTGCTGGGCGGCCAGCGCTGGAGCCCGATTGCGGCGCTTGGGCGCCGGCTATTCGCGCGCCAGATTCCGCGTGCCGAACGTGAAGATCGCCGCCTGATGCGCTTCAACAACATGATTGCGTTCGTGCTGCTGGGCCTGGCACAGGTCGCGTTTGTGGCGGGGCTGCCGGTGGTTGGGTGGGCTTTGGCGCTCATGGTCGCCGTGGCGGCCAGCATTGCGCTGGCTGGTTTCTGCGTCGGCTGCTTTTTGTACTACCAGCTTCGGCTGAACCGCTATCGTTTCTTCGGGCGCTAAACGCACGTGATAAAGAAGGGATAGATGCTGATCTATCCCTTCCTGTGTGCTCAGAAACACTACCGCGCCGGAACGGTAAAAACTACCGAACCGCGCAAGCGGCTGGCTCGTGCTCGCACGTTCGAGCCGTGGCAGCGCCGCCAGAATGCCGAAGCACACCATCCATACGCCGATTGCAACGCGACGTCTTCGCCATACATTTCACGAACGCATGCGCCAGGTATGTCAAACTTTCATGCCAAACATAATACCGAGCGCCACAGAAATAAGCAGCAGCACCAGGCCGACCAGCACACCCCAGCGCCCGAAGCGGCTGAATGGGCCATTCGGAATCACCGCCATGTGCGCAATGCCGACCGAGATCAGCCCAAAAATAGGGTGCAGAATAAACGGCCATGCCAGGTACACAATGCCAGCACCACGCACGATACCCACGATCCATGTGATCAGGCCGAGCGCAAACTGAATATCAACAAGCACAGGAAAAAGGCGCGCGGCGCGGTTCGTCGGGCTGCCCGGCTTCCACGCGATGGTGAACCAGATCGCAGCGATCACGATCAGCAGCGGCAGCACGCGCTCGCCAAAAATCATGTGAATAGTCTTGAGAATTTCCATAAAGCGCTCTCCATGAAGCTGTTACAAGGCTTGAACTTTGTTCATTATATCACAATAACCATGACGCGCTGAAATCGGCAAAAAAGAAAGAGCGGCTCAGAAGCCGCCCGCTGCAATCTCACGTTTCGGTTGTACGGCATGCATTGATGAGAGATAGCCGCCTTTGGGAATGGGGTAGCTGCCCGCCGATCAACTGTAGCGCACGAACGATTTATTTTGCAGCGCGTCGTCCGCCGCCTCAATCCGGTTCCGTCCTCTGCCTTTGGCGTAATACAGCGCAGCATCTGCCGCATGGAGCAGCATCGACGTGGTGCTGCCGTGTTCCGGGTACGTTGAGACGCCAATCGATACGGTGATGGATGTGATCGTATGCTCATGGTGCTCGAAGCTGAGTTCCTGTATCGCCTGGTGCAGGATTTCTGCTTTGTGACGCGCGGCAGCAGAGCCTGCATCTGGCAATAGAACCAGCAACTCTTCGCCTCCATACCGACAGGCGACATCGCTTGCTCGCAAGTGCGCGCGGAGCACCGCGCCGATCTGCTGCAAAATCATATCGCCCGCGGCATGACCATACGTATCGTTGACCCGCTTGAAATGATCGACATCGAATAACAAAATGCTGATCGGCGTTTGCTGGCGCTGCGCCCGCTGGAGGAGTTGCGCGAATGCCTCGCTCAGATAACGGCGGTTGTAGAGGCCCGTCAGCGGATCGACGATTGCCTGGTGGTGGAGCGACTCACGCAGCGCGATATTCGCCAGCGCAAGGGCGCACTGCCGGGCGACCATGCCGATAAATTGCTTTTCGGGCGCGGTCATCTGGCCTGGGGCCACGCGCACCCGCAGCATGCCAAACATATCGTCGCCCACCTGAAGCGGCGCGTGCCACAGATGCGCCGCGCCCGCCGCCTGATTATTCGGGCCGTCCGCATGCGACAGGAACATGTCAGGCGGAAGCGCCAGCATCGTTGCTGCTGCCGCGCCCCAGGACACGGCAGCACGCAGCGGCCCCGATGGTTCATCGACAAGGTACAGCACGCCCGATTCATGGGGCAACACGCCCGCCAATGTCGACGTGAGCACCGCATGCGCTTCCTGGCGCGTCTGGCATGTCTGGAGCCGCTCGCCCAGCGCGCCGAGCCGCGCCAGCGCCGCATTGTGCTCCTCCAGCGCCGACTTTGCCCCCTCGCTTTGCGCCAGTGTCTCGCGCAATTGGCGGCTAAACTGGTACAGCAAAAACAGCGCAAAACTGACATTGGTGAGCAATAAACTGATTTGCAACAGGAGCAGCAAGCCTGGCAGAAGCGTCGAGCCGCCATGGAGCGTGATTCCAAGCCCCAGAATGACCACGACGGCCGCGCCGCAGACCAGCAGATAGCCCCGCGTGTGCTGCTCGGGCGCGTATTGCAGCCACACAACAGCAACCAGCAGCGGTACCAGAGCATTACTTGGGTACAACGCCGGTTGCGCGATGGTGAGGGCCAGAATGGCTACAAGGGTGCTCGCCCCAACGATGTACGCAGCGGCATAGGCCGATCCGCGCCGCAGCGCGCGGTACGCCATGCCGAGCAGCAGCTCATAGCCGCCAGCCACAGCCGCGCAAAACGCCAACGACCGCTCCGAGAGCATCCATGCCGCTACGCTCAGCACCATGGCAAAGCCGAAGACAGTTGGAAGCATCCAAAGGAGCAGTTGCGCCATGCGTTTCGTGCGCGCTTCGTGTGAAACCGACATCGTGTTCTTTCGTGTCAGGCGTTGTAGCGCCCGGTTGCCAGCGACCAGTCCATGTTAGCACGCATCCACGCCTGCATGCCATCGATATACGATTGAACAGCACAATCCTGTGCAACGCCGAACGATGGCACCTGCGCGCGACCAAGCTGAAATGCCTCAACCTCCGCATCATGCGCGATCGTCACTTCGTATACTGCATCATCAAATGATAGCTGCCGTTCGTGTTGCAAAATGATAATGAGGTTATGCACGTCGCGGCGCGCCACTTCTTTCAGGAATGAAAAGAGATCGTTCGACCAGCAGATCACGCGGTTCGTGGTGTTGGCGAGGTACTGCACGGCGGGATGATGGACAATCGCATCAGGAAGCGTAATCTGCGTCGCTAATTCGATCAGCGCGAGATAACAGAACACGCCGCTTGTGAAGAGCCGCATGTGACGATACTCTTGCTCGGTCGGCATGCGCCCCACAACGCGATTTTCAGATTCCCAGTGTCCTGCGGCCAGGCTCGCCGCAACACATGCGGTGAAACGTTCCATCCATGCTTCATCGCGCCGGGCGCGCAACCGGCATGCAATGTCGTGCAATGCGTGGAATGTGGCTGAGTCGGACGGCGACGGAGCGGCACCGCGTAACGTGGCAAGAATACGCCTGGCAAGCTGTTCCAGGCCGTTGGGATCGTATCCAACCGTGTGCTCATCGAATTGATCGTCGAGCAAAAATGTCCATGTATTCCAATCCGCGATCAATTGCAAATCCTCCTGGCGGGCTGTCGGGTAGGCGCGCGCCATCAATATGCCGTATTGACCGCGTTCAAACCGTTCACAGTCCTGCCGGGTACGAAGCAGACTGAATTCCTGCGCCCATCGCGTCGTCGCCTGTTGTACGTTCATTGCCGCCGGGTGAATTGCCTCTGGAAACGGGCACCAGAGTTCAGACTGCCGTTCGAGACCGAGTGACATTGTTTTTGTGCTCCCCTATTCGTGGAAATTGGCACAAAAACGTTGCGGGGCAACAATGAATCTGATACGAACAACGTATGCGCCATGATAGATTACCTAGGAAGCATGCATTATACAGTATATTGTCAAAAAAGAGTTAATTTCGCAATATTTCAAGGGCCAACGGCTAATGCCAGACGAGCGGCGCGAGCAAGGCCACGGCAATGCTGACCAGGAGTGTCAATGGCGTGCCGGTGCGCACGAAATCGGCAAATTGATAGCGGCCCGGCCCGTACACCAGCAGGTTGCCATGGTGGCCGATCGGCGTCAGGAATGCCGCCACCGAGGCCATTGCCACAGTTACAACATAGGCTTCGGGCGGGTGGCCAAGCGCCGCCGCCAGCGCGACCGCAACCGGCGCGAAGATCGCGGTCGTGGCCGAGTCGGACATGAACTGGGTCAGGACCGCGACGATCCAGAAGATCGCGAACAGCACCAGCGTTTGATTCCAGCCGCCGACCGTGCCTTGCAGCAAGCCGGCCAGCAACTTGTCCACGCCGGTCTTCTGCATGGCCTCGCCAAGCGGCAGCGCGCCAGCAATAAACACATAGATTCGCTGATCAATCGCGCGGTAGGCCTGGCGCGCGGTGATACAGCGAGTCAGCACCATCGCCACTGCGCCGGTGAGCGCCGCAATTTCAATCGACAGGAGGCCGAACGCGGCGATGATGACTGTCGCCACCATGATCACTCCCGCCATGGCGGCCCGGCGGCGGGGTGTTGCCTCGCCCTCGAATGGCACCAGCATCAGGAACGCCGGGTCACTCTCGACGCGGCCAATCGCCTCCTCGTCGCCCTGGAGCACCAGCACATCCCCGGCGCGCAGCTTGACGCGCGACATCTCGGCCTGCATCCAGCCGCGCTTGCGCCAGATTCCTACGACAATTGTTCCATAGCGTCGGCGGAAGTCAACTTCGCCGATCGTGCGATTCACGAATTCGGAATTCGGCGCGACAATCGCCTGCACCATATCATGAGCCTTATCCTCGGCCTCATCATTGGCACCGTTGGCGCTACTAGTTCGGTCGCCGTATTTCTCGACCGGGTGCAGGCCGACGCTCGGATCCTGCCGAAAGGCAACGATCTCTTCCGGCGTCGTCCGAATCAGCAGCACATCGCCTGCCGCCAGCGGCTGATCACCGAATGGACGCGGGATACGATGTCGCGCGCGCATCCAACCAACAATATTGAAGTCGTAGGCTTTGTCGGCCTCCACGTCGGCGATGGTTCTGCCGACGAACGGCGAGTCAGGCGGGATCGTCAGCTCGGTGAAATACTTGTCGAGCCGGAAGCGGCCTACCGCGCTATCGCCACCTTTGTTGGCCGGAAGCAGGAAGCGACCAGCGACAAGCACGAACAGCGTTCCAATAATCGACAGCGCGAGGCCGATTGGCGCGATCGAAAAAATGCCCAATCCCGGGCGTCCGGCTTGCTGGAGCACGCCGCTCGCGATCAGGAAGGCGGGCGCACCGATAATCGTAATCGTTGTGCCGAGCGAGGCAGCGAACGAAAGCGGCATCAGCAGCCGCGAGGGCGGAATATCCTTCTCGCGCGCCAGGTTAAGCGTCACCGGCAGCATGATCGCCGTAGTCGTCAGGTGGTGGGTGAAGGCGGAGAGCAGCGCGACC
>DASTWM010000394.1:0-10382 GCA_035765855.1 Roseiflexaceae bacterium | reverse complement strand
AGAGGCAACAATCCTTGAGGCGTATCTGCCGAAGCAGCTCACGCCCGACGAATTGCGCCCGCAGGTGGTCGCGGCGATCAACGAGCTTGGCGTCAGCGGCCCCTCGGACATGGGCAAAGTCATGCCCGTGCTGATGCAGCGCTTCAAGGGCCGTGCCGACGGCCGTGTTCTTAGCCAGCTTGTGCGCGAAGTGCTGAGTCAACGCTAAACACATGCTGATTGTATTCCTCACAGAGAGGGTCAGCATGCGATGGAAGCTGCTATGCGGATGCTAACTTTTCCATTCCAACGCGGCCGACGTGAAACGCGGGCGGCCACAACACCGGCGGATCGACGGCGCGGTCATCTGTACCATCTCGGTGCGATCACGGCGCTGCTCGCGTTGGCGCTGTGGATGATCCTTGCCATGCGCCCGCCCACGGTGCCGGTGCTTCAACCCGATCTCCCCAGCCCGATCAGCATCCAGGCACCACGCACGGTGACGTTTGAAAGCGAGATCGCGACGGAGCAGGAGCGCGTCAAGGCCGAAAGCGCGCCGACGACACTCGTGTACCAGCGCCTCCCAAACGTCCTGACAGAACAGCGCAAGCAGCTTGCAAGCCTTTTGCAAACCATCACGCAGATTCGCAATGATCCGAGCCTTGACGCTTCTGCAAAACAGCAGAAACTTGAAGGTCTGCCAAGCAGCACCATTGTTATCTCACCGTCGCTCGCGTCCAAAATCACCAGCCTGACCTCCGACCAGTGGAGCAGCGTCCAGCAGCGGTCGTTGTTCTGGTATGACCGCGCCATGGAAAAGTACGGCTACGAACTGGACGACCAGGCAGTGATGGAACTGCGCGACCGCTCAATTCCGTATTGGAGCCGCCAGGAGCCCACCGATGTGCAGGCTGAACTGGTGCGTCTTTTCGGCAGCGCGTTTATAAAGCCGAATCGCGTGCTTGATGAAGAAGCCACCAGACAGCGCAAAAAGGCCGCGCGCGACAGCGTCAAACCCGTCATTGTGCAACTGCTGGCAGGCGAAAATATCGTGCGCGCAGGCGAAAAGATCACCCCCGAAATCGAAGAGAAGCTTGAGGCAATCGGTATTATCCAGCCCCAGAATGATTGGAAACGTTTCATCAGCAGTGGCATTCTGGCATGCCTCGTCGCGGCGACCTTTGGCCTTTACATCGGCATGGGTGCCCCGAACATCTGGCAGGCCGACCGCCCGCTGCTGGTCGTGAACGGCCTGATTGCAGTGACGCTGCTGCTGGCGCGCATCTTATTACCCTTAATCACCGATTGGACGTATGTGTTTCCGCTGGCGATGACTTCGATGCTGCTGGCGGCGCTCTTCAGTCGCGGGCTGGCCGTCATGGCCGCCGCCCTGCTGAGCCTGCTGATCATGTATGTGGGCAACGGGCAGATTGACAGCGGCGCGTCACTGTTAATCGGCAGCCTGGCGGGCATTTTTGCGATTGGCAGGCCGCAGCGCACGCTGACCTTTTTGGGCGCGGGTGGCATTATCGCGGTCGTGACGGCGCTCACGCAATTTGCCCTTGCACTGCCTAACTTTATTGACATTACGTCAAATCAAATCCTGCCGATTCTGATTGTAAGCAGCCTGAACGGCGTGTTGTCCGCGATTCTTGCGCTGAGCTTATACAATATTCTGGGAAACCTGGCCGGTATGGCCACACCGTTTCAACTCATGGAACTGGCCCACCCATCGCAGCCGTTGCTGCGCAAGCTGATGCGCGAAGCGCCTGGCACATATTATCACAGCATTGCGGTCGGCAACCTGGCCGAAAGCGCCGCCGAAGCGATCGGTGCCGATGCGCTGCTGCTGCGCGTTGCCGCCTATTATCATGACATTGGCAAATCCATTCGTCCGTACTTTTTCACCGATAACCAGAGCGACCGCGAAAACGTCCACAATGATCTCGATCCGCAAACCAGCGCCGAGATCATTGCCGACCATGTGCGCGAGGGCGTGAACATGGCGCGCGCGGCGGGGCTGCCGCGCCAGCTGTATGACTTTATTTCGACTCATCATGGCACGAGCATTATTCGTCACTTTTACCAGGTCGCGCTCCAGCAGGAAGATACGGTCAATGTCGAGCGCTTCCGCTACCCTGGCCCGAAGCCGCAAACGCGCGAGCAGGCGATCCTGATGCTGGCCGACACAGTTGAGGCGACCGTGCGCTCCAAGGCTCAATACGGCAAACTGCTGTCCTCGCGTTCGCAGATGAATGGCGGCACCAGCAACGGCGATAAGCAAACGCTGGAAGAAATGGTCACATCAATCATTGATGAGCGGGTGCGCAGCGGGCAGCTTGACGAAAGCGCGCTGACGTTGCAAGATATCGCCCGTATTCGCCAGGCATTTATCACAACCTTGCAGGGCATCTATCACCCGCGCGTCGAGTACGCGCCGCAGATCATTAAATGAGCATGCAACGCATGTTACTGCTGTAGGAACGGCATGGAAATAGATATTCAAGTTGACGAGCAATATGCCGCTGATGTGCATGCGGAATTAATCGAACGGGCAGTCGCGGCGGTGCTGGAGGGCGAAGGCATCAGTGAACCGGTTGAACTCAGTGTGCTGGTCACGAGCGATGCAGCACTTCATGAATTGAATCGCACCTATCGCGGCGTGGACCGACCGACCGATGTGCTGTCGTTTGCTGATGAAGAAGACGCACCCGGCACCTCGTTTGTGCGGCCACCAGATACGCCGCGCTACCTGGGCGACATCGCGATTTCCTACGAGCGCGTGCTGGCTCAGGCCGAAGATTACGGCCATTCCGCCGCCCGCGAACTGGCCTATCTCACGGCGCATGGCGTGCTGCACCTGCTGGGCTATGACCACGAACGCGGCGAAGCCGACGCAGCCGCCATGCGCCGCCGCGAGGAAGCGGCCATGGACTGGCTTGGATTGCAGCGGGGATCGTAGCTTGGTCGCTCCACCACCACAACGGCCGCGTGACACGACGCCGCATCACGCCGGAGGGGCGATGCGCGCCGCAACCCTGTTCGCATCATTCCGCTATGCCTTTGAAGGCATTGTGTACCTGTTTCGCACCCAGCGCAACGCCCAGATTCACGCCGCTGTAAGCTTTAGTATTGTGCTGCTTGGTGCGGCATTCCAGATCAGCCAGTCCGAGTGGCTGGCGATAGTCCTGGCAATCATGATCGTGATCGGTGCCGAGGGCGCAAACACCGCAATCGAAGCTGTGGTCGATCTTGTGTCGCCATCGTACCACCCGCTGGCGAAGATCGCTAAAGATGTGGCGGCGGGTACAGTGCTGCTTGCGGCGCTCGGCGCAGTCGTTATTGGCATGATCATCTTTTTGCCACGCCTTTGGGCGCTCATTTTTCTGTTTATCTAGACCAGACCTGTCGCGTGTATTACGAAAACTGTTCTTGATACAGCATACACCCGACAGATCTTCTGGTCTTCTGATAATATTCATGAACATCCTCATCCTTTCGCCCTACCCGCCCTACCCGCCCTATGGCGGCGGCACCATGCGCATCTACCAGATCATTCGCGGCTTATCTGCCCGCCATGCCGTGACATGCCTGACCTTTGCGCCCGATGCCGCCGCCGAGCAGGCAATGCAGCCGTTGCGCGAACATTGTCGCCTGCTTACGGTGCGCGGCCCGGAGCCGCGCAGCATGCTGCGCCGCGCATGGACGACGCTGGCCTCGCCGCTGCCTGACATGGCACTGCGCAATGCTTCGCCTGCCTACGCCGCGGCGCTCCAGGCGCTGCTGGCCCGCGAGTCGTTCGACATTGTGCAGGCCGAAAGCATTGAGATGGCGGGGTACTTGACGATGGACAACCGACGATGGACGACAGTCAGAGAAACGTTTGCAAAGAACAAAGGCCAAGGAACAAAGAACAAGGTTTTTATCCATAATGCAAAGCTTGTTCTGGATCAATTCAATGCTGAATTCGTGCTGCAAAAACGGGCGGCGCAAGCCAGCATGCGGGCGCTCCGCAGCAGTACGAGGACACCGCAGGCTGCTGCCCGCGCAGGTGCAGCGGCAGTTTACTCACTCATGCAATGGCTGAAACTTGCCCGCTACGAACAGCGCGCCATGCAAGCCTGCGACGGTGTGGTGGCCGTGTCGGAGGACGACCGGCGCACGCTTCAGGCGCTCGCGCCCGCCGCGCGGATCGGTGTGGTGCCGAACGGCGTGGACACCGCCGAGTTCAGCCGTGCGGCGCTTTCAGGCGGGCCGCTTAGCTTCCGTAGCCCGGCGCTGGTGTTCACCGGCACGCTCGACTTCCGCCCGAATATCGACGCGGCGCTGTATTTCGCGCATGAAGTGCTGCCACGCATTCGCGCCCATCGTCCAGACGCGCGGTTCATCATCGTTGGCAAGCGGCCCGCGCCCGCGATCCAGGTGCTGTCGTCAGACGGGGCAACGGTGGTGATAGGCGAAGTGCCGGACGCGCGGCCTTACATCGCTGGCGCGACAGTATACGTCGTGCCGATGCGAATCGGCGGCGGCGTGCGGCTCAAGCTGCTGGAAGCGTTAGCACTCGAGGCGCCGGTAGTCAGCACCAGCATGGGCGCGGAAGGCGTGCTGGGCCTGCAAGACGGCGAACACTGCCTGCTTGCCGATCAGCCGGAGCATTTTGCAGCGGCTGTGCTGCGCCTGCTTGACGACCGGGAACTGGCAAGGTGGCTTGGCGCTGCCGGGTGCGCGCTGGTGCAGGCGCACTACGACTGGACAACGATTGTGCCGCGCCTCGAAGCATTGTATGACGAGATCACATGAAGAACAAAGGATAGCGAACAAAGAACAAAGCGTAACGAGCAACGTGCAAAAAGCTTCATCTTGTCATCTTGTCATCTTGTCTTTTGATTCCCTCACTTTCTCACCTGTTTATCATCCTCTGTAAACAAGCTGTCATCCTCAACCACCAGCCTCCATGCTATGCTCTTCACGGCACGACGCCTCGCCGTGCTTTCCTGATTGAGCAATCACAACAAGTAAAGGTGTTCCGTGGCCCACGTTCGTGCACTACGTCTTACACACGGCTGGACGCTTACCGAACTTGCATTGATGAGTGGCATTCCCACCCTCATGCTTGCGCAAATCGAGCACGGGCTCGCGCCGCTCGATCCCCATACCTGCGCGCGCCTGGCCGCCATTTTCAACATCTCGCCCCGGCTGCTTGCCTCAACCGTGCCCGCGCCACCGTCGAACGGACGCCTACTGCCGCAGGCCGTCGCCGTGGCCGGGCTGGGGCTGGCCGCCGCGCTGACGCTCACGCAGCCGCAGGCGTTGCCAGTGCAATCGCCGCGCGCTGTTCAAATTGAACAAGCGCCAGCGATCCGCGCCGCGCCGCCAACACGTTCAGTTGCGCCACGTACATCAATAGCGGAAGATATGAATCAGCTACG
Source organism: Roseiflexaceae bacterium (assembly GCA_035765855.1). GTDB lineage: Bacteria > Chloroflexota > Chloroflexia > Chloroflexales > Roseiflexaceae > DASTWM01. The sequence continues at coordinate 4,974 of DASTWM010000394.1, read as the reverse complement.
CCGCGCGACGATCCTTGCACAGCAGCAAGCCGCCACTCGGCCTGCACCCTTTGTTGACGACATGCCAGCCTTGCGGCAGGCGATGTTGCAAGAGCGCAAGGCAGCGGCAGCACGCCAGACACCTGCCTTTACTCTGCAAGCCGATGGGCCGCATGGCTGCCCGCTGCTGACCACGCAGCGCCTGATGATGACGCAGGGCTACGGCGAAGGCACGCATGCGCCCGCCGCGACCATGGGCGCGGTGGACCTGGTGATCGACGCCAATGGCGACGGACATGACGAACCGGACGCGACGCGCGGCACGCCCGTGGTTGCGACGCTGGGCGGCATGGCGCACGTCTTCCCCAACAGCTGGCCGGGCGGTAATTTCATCATTATTGTCAACGAGCGGGTAGGCTGGAGCACGGCCTACGGGCATCTTGACACACTCACCGTCACCGATGGACAGACGGTAGCAGCCGGCATGCGGATCGGCACGGTCGGCAGCACCGGCATGGCCAGCGGCCCGCACCTGCACTACGAAGTTCGCAGCGCGCATGGCAACGTCGATCCCGCGCCGCTGCTACAGTGTGGGTTGTAGATTAGGATTTCTCAAGATTGCCCAGAAAAAGACTGATGCTCCCAGCCCGATTCGTGATCTTCGGGGTGGGAGCATCAACATGTGAAGTACGCTGATCAGGCGGCAGGACCGCCCGGAGCACCAACCTTGCTGGTATCAGCTACCGGCGTGTGGCGCTGGAACAGCGTTCCGGGCGCGGTCGGCACACCTAGCATCGGGAGCGCCCAGCGATCAAGCCCCCAGTAGCCCGCGACTCGCCAGGCCAGAACGATCCACGTTGCCAGAATGAAGAGCAGCGGGTTGGTCGACACAGTACCCGCCAGCAGGTAATTCGCGTTCATGAGGCCGCCAAAGAAGGCCGCAATGCCGGTAAAGAGGCCCACGATTAGGCCAAGGCCAACTAACACTTCACCGAATGCCACCATGTACGACCACAGCGCCGCATTTGGCAGCACAACATTCTGGAGGAAGCTCGCATACCAGCCGGTTACGTCAGGATGCTCGCCGCTGGTCTTCTGCAACGCTCCCTGAACAAAGCCCGTGACAGCCGTACCCGCCTTTGCGCCAACCCAGACGCCAGCCGGATTAGTTATCTTCTCCCAACCGGCCATCAGCCACTCATAGCCAACATACAACCGAATGATCAGCCACAGCGGCGCCAGGCGTGTGTTTGCGAAGAGCATCCGCGCCAACGGCGGCTCGGGAATCTCATTCGCCCGAGGTGTGAATGTATCAGCAGACATGTTGCTTCTCCTACAATCAAATAATTTAGGATTGATACGGATGGCTCGCTACCACAGTGCTCATCCATATTTCATATGTAGTATAGCAATCACAAGTAGTAGATTAGATATATTTCCGCAACCTACGGTAACGAAGCGGCAACATAATTAAATTCTATTGGCCCTGATTCACTTCAATGTCTTGTGTTCTGCCTCGGCGTCAATGTCCTGGCATGGGGTTATTCATGGCCGATCTTGTGGAGAGCAGCGCACGCTAGTTCATGTTTCGTACTATCTCCACCACCAGTCTATCGCCTGCTCACCGCACAAAGCCGCCCTCCGAGTGAATGACCTGCCCGGTGATCCAGTCCGCCGCCCGACTGGCGAGAAACGTGATCAGTCGCGCCACGTCGTCCGGTTGGCCGAGCCGCCCGCCAGGGAAGCGCGGCAGCAGCGCCATTTTCACTTCATCGTTCATCCAGCCGGTGTCGGTCGGGCCGGGATTGACGGCGTTGATCGTGATGCCGCGCGCCATGATCGCGGGCGCGAGCGAGCGGGTGAAGGTCTCGATTGCGCCCTTCGACATCGCGTAGGCTAGCTCGTCGGGCATGGGGCCGAGCGACTGCCCGGATGTGAGATTGATGATTCGTCCATGTTCGCCATGGAAGCGCCGCGCGAACCCCACGCTCAACAGCGCGGCGGCGCGCACGTTGACGGCGTAGTGCGCGTCGAGGCTCGCGGCGTCCAAGGTATCCACATTGGTCTGCGTCGAATAGGCCGCGTTGTTGACCAGCACGGTGAGCGCGCCGGACGCCTGCGCCGCGTCGAGGACGCGCATGGGCGATTCTGGCAAACTCAGATCCACATCCATGCTGGCGCAACGAATGCCCGTGGCGCGGAGTTCTTCTTCAAGCGCGGCTGGCCCGTCGGCGTCCGCGCCCCATGGCATGATTTGATCGTACGATTGCCAGTGCGTGAAGAAGATGTCGTAGCCCGTCGCCGCGAGCGCGCGACAGATCGCCGCGCCGATGCCCCGCCGACGACCCGCGCCCGTGACGAGCGCGAGCGGCATGCCCGGAAGTGTGTTCATGCGCCGCCCCTTTCCCATTGCAAAATTGCTTCACTTTCAGTATCATGTCTGCGGTTTCGCTCGATTATTTTTATCATATTTCATAAAGCAAAACGCGCTGATGAACATTTCCGAAATAGCCGCCCGACGCTACAATATCATTTCCGACTAATTGCGCAATGTTCATCAACGCGTTAAGCACATGAGCAATGATCAGGAGCAAGCGATGACAAACGAGACAGATCAGGCATCAGCAGCGGAAGCGACGCCGGTCACATTCCGCGCCGAGGTGCGCCAACTGCTCAATATCCTGGCGCACTCGCTGTACAGCGACCGCGAGATTTTTCTGCGCGAGCTGATTTCGAACGCGTCGGACGCATTGTACCGCGTGCAGTTCGAGATGGTGACAAACAGCGATGTGCTTGACCCGGAGGCAGAGCTGGCAATTCATGTGGACGGCGACGAGGCGGCAAGGACGATCACGATTTCCGACAGCGGCATCGGCATGACGCGCGAGGAATTGATCGAAAATCTGGGAACAATCGCCCACTCCGGCGCGCGCTCGATCATGCAGCAGCTTGAAGCGGCGCAGCGCAGCGGCATCATCGGCCAGTTCGGCGTCGGCTTTTATTCGGCGTTCGTTGTGGCCGATGAAGTGACGGTGATTTCGCGCTCGTACCGCCCGGACGCTGAGGCGGCCATGTGGCGCTCAACCGGCGACGAGACGTTCGAGGTCGGGCCGGCGGAGCGGGCTGAGCGCGGCACGACCGTGATTCTGAAGCTCAAGGAGGACGCCGCCGAGTTCGCGCAATCATGGAAGCTCCAGCAGATCATCCAACGCCACTCCAATTTTGTGGCCTTCCCGGTCTATGTCGGCGAGAACCGCGCCAACGCCGAGCGGGCGCTGTGGCGCACAGCGCCGCGCGAGGTCGAGCAGCAGCAGTACAACGATTTCTATCGCCAGTTGACCTACGACTTCAACGAGCCGCTGTTCCAGATTCACATCTCGACCGAAGCGCCAGTCGATCTGCACAGCATTCTGTTCATTCCGTCGACACGCGAGCGCGGGCTGATGGAGCGGCGGATCGAGGGCAAGATCAAGCTGTATTCGCGCAAGGTGCTGATCCAGGAAGAAGCGAAAGACCTGCTGCCCAACTATTATCGCTTTGTGGAAGGCGTGGTGGACAGCGAAGACCTGCCGCTGAACGTCGCGCGCGAGACGGTGCAGAGCAACCCGGTGCTCGGGCGGATCAAGAAGACGCTGACGAGCCGCATGACCAAGGAACTGGCCGACCTGGCCGACAAGGACGCCGACAAGTACAAGACGTTCTGGACCGAGTTCGGCGCGTTCTTGAAAGAGGGCATCGCGATTGACCCATCGGCAAAGAATGACCTGCTGCCGCTGCTGCGCTTTTACTCGACGCATGACGAGGAGCAGTTGACCTCGCTGGCCGATTACAAGAGCCGCATGATCGACGGGCAGAATGAGATCTACTACGTGCTGGCGAACGATCTGGCGAGCGCGCGCCACAGCCCGCACCTGGAGGCGCTGGAGGAGCGCGGCCTGGAGGCGCTGCTGCTGGTCGAAGTGATCGACGGCTTCATGCTGAACGGCCTGCGCGAGTACGAGGGGCTGAAGCTGCGCAACGCCGACGATCCCGACCTCCAACTACCGGGCGAGGCCAGGCCGAACGAGGTAGCCATGTCGGACGAAGCGTTTGCGCAACTGGTCACGCGCGTCAAGGAAACGCTGGGCGAGCGTATCACGTCGGTACGGGCGTCGAACGTCCTGCGAAACAGCCCCGCGCGCCTGGTCGCCCCGGCGGATGCGAACCGCGACATGGCGCGGGTGCAGCGGCTGCTGGAGCGCGATTACAGCGTGCCAGCGCAGATCATCGAATTGAACCGCAGCCATCAACTTGTCGCCAATCTGGCGCGCATGGTCGAGGAGCAGCCATCGAATCCGCTGATCGCGCCGCTGATCGAGCAGATCTACGACAGCGCCTTGCTGCTCGAAGGGCTACACCCCAATCCAGCCGACATGGTCAGCCGGATCGAGCAATTGATGGAAGCGGCAGCGCGCGGCGCGGCACAGGAATAACATGTAACCGCAGAGGGTGCAAAGGACGCAAAGATTACAGTTTATGTCTTCGTGTTTTTGCGTTCTTTGCGGCAAAAATGGTTCTTGACACTGTTGAACACTTGTGCTATATTCAAGATGTAACGTATAGGCATTGGCTCACACATGGCGCATACGCGCTGACACGAGCACAGTAAGGAGCACAGCCATGTCACGGGGATTGAACAAGATCGAGATCATCGGTCGGTTGGGGCGTGATCCGGAGATGCGGTACACGCCGGACGGAAAAGCGGTCACGAATTTCAGCGTTGCGACTGGCGGCAAGTGGACCGACCGCAACGGCACTGAGCGCGACGATACTGAGTGGTTCCGGGTCGAGATGTGGGAACGGCAGGCCGAAACGGCTAACCAGTACCTCTCCAAAGGCGCGCAGGTCTACATCGAGGGCCGGCTCCGCACCCGCAAGTACACCGACAAAGACGGCGTCGAGCGCACATCGGTTGAGATCGTCGCCAACAACATGATCTTGCTCGGCAGCCGCAAT
>DASTWM010000393.1:0-10969 GCA_035765855.1 Roseiflexaceae bacterium | reverse complement strand
AACCTGCCGGCTCTTCGTCAGCGCCTACGTCGAGGAGAGCGGCATCGAGCCGCACCGCACGAGCACCCAGCCGCCACGCCCTGAAGTCGAGCCGCCGCTGCGTCAGATCTATGGTCCCGAAATAATGCTGGAGCCGGGCGCAAGCCATGAGTTCATTTGGCGCATTGACGATATCGGCGGCGTGCCAATCGCGGCGGTGGGTGTCGAGCTCAGCGCATCCCGGCGGGCCAGCGGAACTGTGTACCTCGATTATCTGACGTGGGACGGCGAGCCTGACGTGGTGCTGGGCCGCCCGGCAGGCGGCGGCACGATGTGGCGGCAGGCGTGGGTGAACGCGATCAGCCGCTTTGATGGATGGTGGCCCGAACCGTACCGACTGATTCAGAATGAAGGCATGGGGCTGCTGATTCAGGGCACGCGCGAATGGCGCGATTATCACGTGCACGCAGCCGTCACGCCGCACATGGCGACTTCCGCCGGAATCGGCGCGCGGGTGCAGGGCTTGCGGCGCTACTACGCGCTGCTGCTGTGCCATGGCCGGAAGGCACGCCTGGTCAAGGCACTTGATGGCGACCATGTGCTGGCCGAAACTGATTTTCCATGGGAATTTGGAAACAGCTATGATTTGCGCTTGCAGGTGTCCGGCCCGCGCATCCAGGGCTGGATCAACGGACAACGGATCTTCGACGTGCAGGATACTGAGCGACCGCTCGAAAGCGGCGCGGTGGCATTACTGTGCGAAGAAGGCCGCATGGCAACTGATGCGGTGACGGTACGCCCGGCAGATTGATCAGGAGGAATGGCTCGAATCGGAGGCGGGCATGAGCGCAAATCGCTTAAAATTGCTCTCTGATTCGAGCCGCAACAGGAACAAGCGTTGATGGACATGCGCTATAATGCGTCACAGATGTACCCCATGAAATCGATTACAATGATAAAACGATCTGCGGAGGGATCGTCACTGTTGGTCGCCACTCTTTGACGCTAGCGTATGAGGTAACAACGTGCTCCATTGGCTAAATCTTCAACGACGCGGATGGCACTCGGTCGTGCTCAGCCTGTGTGGATTGGTGCTCTTGAGCGGCTGTGCGACGACATCTGGATCGCAGCCAGAACCAACCCCAACTCCCAAGCCAGCGCCACCGGCGCTCGAAAAACCAACCTACCCTGTTCAGCAGGGAACAGTTGTAGATGAACTCAAGGTGAGCGGGCATGTCGCCGCCGTTCAGCAGCAGGATCTCACATTTACGCAGGATGGGCATCTTAAGACGCTGTATGTGGACCGCACGAGCGTGATCACAAACGGGCAGCTGCTGGCCGAGCTTGATCTTGGCGAACTGCCGAACCAGTTGCGGCAGGCGCAAGTAGCGTACGAGCAGGCAAAGCTTGTACTCGATCAAGCGAAGGCGCAGCAGGAATTCGCCGTTCGCAAGGCACAACTCGATCTCGATCAGGCTCGCGCTGGTCTGGCGGCGCTCCAAACGCCGCCGAAGCCAGCCGACCTCCAGGCGGCACAGGCGGCTGTGAAGGATGCGCAGGCAACGCTCGACGAGACGCGCAACACGGCTTCGGCGACCAAGACCAACGCCAAATTGCAGCTTGACCAGGCGTCGCAGGCTCTGATTCAGGCGCAGACTGTCTTTGCCGCCGCCAGCCGCGACTGGGAAAAGGTGCGCAACAACGAGAATGATATCCGCTATCATTCGTACAAGGATCAATTCGTTAAATCAGAAGCCGAGCTTCACAGCGCGGAGGCCGCCGTCGCCCAGGCGCAACTCGCGTACGAAACGGCTCAAAAGAATGAAGGCCCAACCATCGCGCAGGCCGAATCAAAGCTGGCCGATGCGCAGGCCAAGCTGGCCGCGCTGACCAGCGGCCCCGAAGCGAACGATGTGGCCGATGCGCGCCGCGCCATTTCGCGCGCCGCGCTGGAATTGGAGCAAGCCCAGCAAGGCGTCGACCCGGAAGCCGAGAAGCGCATTGCGACCGCGCAGCTTGATGTCGAGCGCATTCAATCGCAGATCGACGCCGGGCGGCTGTACGCGCCGTTCGACGGCAAAGTCGCGGCGATTACCATGCGACCGGGTGACGCGGTGGAAGCCTACAAGCCGGTCATGAGCGTCATGAACGAGTCGGCGTTGGAGATTCTTGTTGGCACCATCAGCACGCAGGATGCCACCAAGGTCGGCGTCGGTCAGCCGGTCCAGATCACGTTCGCCAGCTACAGCGGCAAAACCTTTCAGGGCGAGATCAGCAGCCTCCCAACCACCGCGACGAGCAGCAGTTCGAGCGTGAATCCCGATACGTCGTACCACATCAAATTCATCGCGCCCGATGTTTCGCTCGAAGTCGGCGATATTGCCGAAGTCATCATCACATTGGCGAAGAAAGAGAACACGCTCTGGCTGCCGCCGCAAGCGGTGCGCGCGTTTGAAGGCCGCCGGTTCGTCGTCGTTCAGGATGGCGACCGCCAGCGCCGCCAGGACATCAAAGTTGGCATTACCAGCACGGATCGGGTTGAGATTCTTGAAGGGCTGAAAGCTGGCGATGTGGTGGTGGGACAATGACGTCAACATCCAGGCGAGACGACGGACGAACGACGAATGACGAAAGTAAAGCTGTATTTGGAGGTCGTTCATCTGTCGCCCGCCGTCGTTCTTCTTCGAGACGCTGGTCGCCGGGCAGTTTGACGGGCCTGTTGTGGGTCGTCGGGCGGCGGCTGTGGAGCCATCTCGCGCTCATGCTGGCGATCGCTGCCGGTTTCGTGGTCGCGATCTCGCTGGTGGTCAGCATTCCAGTCTACGCCGAGGCGGTCGGCTATCGCGTGCTGCGCGATGAACTGTCGCACAACGATTCCGGAGGCATTCAGCCGCCCTTCTCGTTCATGTATCGCTACCTCGGCTCGCAGCATGGATTAACAGGCTGGGATGAATACGCAAAACTTGACGATTACATGCGCCAGCGCGTCGAGTCGATCCTTAATTTGCCGGTGGAGCAGCGCGTCCGGTACGTTGGCTCGGACCGGCTGCCGCTGCTGCCGTCCAATGGCGCGGGTTCGCCGCTCATGTGGGTGACATTGGCCTTCGCGAGCGATCTGGATCAGCATATCCAGATTGTTGACGGCAGAATGCCGCAGGTAACCAAAGACGGGCCAGTCGAGGTGCTGATCACCGAGGCGCTGGCGTCAAAGCTGGGCTTCCAGGTCGGCGAGGAATATCTGGCGCTCGGCCCGAAGGACGACCGGGCCGGAAAAAGCACGCCGGTCCGCATCACGGGCGTCTGGCGTCCGAAAAATGAGGAAGATCCCTACTGGTTCTACACGCCGCCCTCGTTCGATGAAACGCTGTTCATGCCGGAGGAAAGCTTCACCACGCGCGTGGTTGCCCGCGATCCGAAGCCGATTTATGTCGCGCTGTGGTATTTTGTCACCGATGGCAGCGGCATCCGTTCGGCCGATGTGCCGGATGTCAGCGGCAGAATCGCGCGCACCAAAACCGATGTGGGCGCTGTTTTACCCGGAGCCAAGCTCGAAGTATCGCCCGCCGACGCGCTGTGGCGGCACCAGGCCGTCGTCCAGCGCCTGACGCTCACGCTGACCATTTTCAGCATTCCCATTCTTGGGCTGATCGGCTACTTTGTGTTCCTGGTCGCCGGGCTGATCGTGCAGCGCCAGAGCAACGAGATCGCCGTGCTGCGCAGCCGTGGCACTTCGCACATTCAGGTGCTGATTATTTACCTGCTTGAAGCAGTGCTGCTGGGAATTGTCGCGCTGGGCATCGGGCTGGTGCTCGGCCAGTTCGCCGCGCTGCTGATGACATGGACGCGCTCATTTCTCGACCTGACACCGCGCGAGAACCTGCCGATCGGCTTGACGGCGCAGGCATGGCAGCGCGGCGTCCAGATGCTCGGAATCGTGTTGTTCGCCAGTCTCATCCCGGCTTTTGGCGCGGCCCGCTACACGATTATTTCGTACAAAAACGAGCGCGCCCGCGCGATGCGTCGCCCGTTCTGGCAGCGGGCGTTTCTTGACGTGCTGCTGCTGGTGCCGGTCTATTACGGCTACCAGCAACTCAAGGAGCGCGGCACGATCGCCGTTCTGGACACGAGCGGCGTGGGCGATCCGTTCAGCAATCCGCTGCTGCTGCTGGTGCCGACGCTGTACATCTTCGCGCTGGCGCTGATCACGATCCGATTATTCCCCCTGGTCATGGCGGCGGCGGCATGGCTGTTCATGCGGCTGCCGGGCGTGGCCGCCGTGACGGCGCTGCGCTACCTGGCCCGCACGCCGCGCGCCTACACTAGCCCGCTGCTGCTGCTCATTCTCACGCTCAGTCTGGCAACATTCACCGCGTCCATGGCTTCGACGCTCGACCATCATCTCGTCGACCAGATTTACTACGACACTGGCGGCGACATCAACCTGTTCGATCTGGGGCAGGGCACCCAGGATAGTGGCCCATCGTTCCAGCAAGAGGGCGACAGCACGGCAGCCAAGCCGGAAAACGCGCAGCCGAAGGACGCGCTCCAGGAAGCGAAATGGTTTTTCCTGCCAGTCACTGACTATCTCACCATTCCTGGAGTTACCGCAGCTACGCGCGTGACCCACAGCAAAGTAGACGTCAGGGTCAGCGGCCAGTCGACACCTGCGCAGTTCGTCGGCATCGACCGGGTCACATTTCCTGATGTCGTTTATTGGCGCGCCGATTATGCGAATGAATCGCTTGGCGCAGTGCTGAATCGCCTGGCCGATGATCCGGCCAGCGTGCTGGTGAGCCGCGATTTTGCGGCGCAACGCGGCCTGGGTGTGGGCGACAAGCTCGAATTGACCATGAATGATTTAGGCGATCCGCAAAAAGTGCCGGTGGTTATCGCGGGCTTTCTGAATCTCTTCCCGACCGTGTATCCCGACGCCGAGAGTGGCCCGATCATCGTCGGCAATATTGAGTATGCGTTCGAGCAGCAGGGCGGCCAATATCCCTATGATGTCTGGCTGCGGCTCCAGAACGGCACAGCGCGCAAAGCCGTGGACAATGGCGCGCTAGAACTTAACCTGAAAATCTTCGACAACGGCTATGCGCCCGAAGAAATCACTGCCGAGCGCGCCCGCCCGGAGCGCCAGGGCTTGTTCGGCCTGCTCTCGGTTGGCTTCGTCGCCGCCGCCTTTCTGACGGTGCTCGGCTTCCTGTTCTATGCCGTGCTGTCCTTTCAGCGCCGCTTCGTCGAAATCGGCACGCTGCGCGCAATCGGGCTGACCGTGCGGCAGCTTGGCGCGCTGCTGGCATGCGAGCAGGCGATGATCATCGGCGCGGGTATGCTGGCCGGCACGCTGATTGGCGTTACCGCAAGCCGGCTGTTTATTCCGTTCCTGCAAGTGCGCGGCGGCCAGCACCCGCAGACACCGCCGTTCGTGGTGCAGATCGCATGGAATCAGATCGCGATTATCTATGTTGTGTTCGGCGCAATTTTGCTCTTTGCCGTCCTGATCATGCTCGTGCTGCTGCGGCGCATGAAGCTCTTTCAAGCGGTCAAGCTCGGCGAAACAACCTGATAACATCCATGTCATTTCGAACGCAGCGAGAAATCTCGCAGAGAGATTCCTCACTGCGTTCGGCATGACAAACTATACAGATTCTGCTAAGGAAATCCATGGCTGAACCAATTATTCTGTGCGATAACCTGGTCAAGATTTACAAACTCAGCGAGATCGAGGTCGTCGCGCTGCAAGGGCTCGACCTGACCGTGCAGCCGGGCGAAGTCATGGCGCTGGTCGGATCGAGCGGCTCTGGCAAAAGCACGCTGCTCAACGTGCTCGGCGGGCTCGATCGCCCATCGGCGGGCCGCGTGATTGTGGACGGCAACGATCTGCTGAAGCTCTCGACCACGGCGCTCAACCATTATCGCCGCCGCTACGTGGGCTTCGTATGGCAGCAGAAGGCCCGCAATCTCGTGCCGTACCTGGACGCGCAGGAAAATATCGAACTACCCATGATCGTCAGCGGGGTCGGGCGGCGGGCGCGGCGCGAATGGGCGCGCGAACTTATCGATGCCGTTGGACTGACATCGCGGCGCGGACATCGGCTGGGCGAGCTATCCGGCGGCGAACAGCAGCGCGTCGCCATTGCGGTTGCGCTTGCCAACCAGCCGTCGCTGCTGCTGGCCGACGAGCCGACCGGCGAGCTCGATTCGACAACGGCTGAGACAATCTTTGAAATCTTCCACAATCTCAACCGCGCGTACGGCCTCACTGTCGTGATTGTTTCGCACGATCCGCAAATCGCCCGCCATGTCGCGCGCGTGGTCGCCATCCGCGACGGCAAAACCAGCAGCGAAACGCTGCGCCGCAGCCGCGACCCGCTGGCTGAACATAGTGACGAACAGAACAACAGCGCGCTGGCGAGCGAGGAACATACTTTCGAGGAACTGGTCATGCTCGACTCAGCTGGGCGGCTCCAGGTGCCAAAGGAGGTGCGCGAGCGCTATGCCATCGGCGATCGCGTGCGGCTGGAAGAAACGCCCGACGGCTTGCTCCTGCGACCCGTCGAGACCAACGAGGTCGCCATCATGCCGCCGATCGTGTCGGACGAGCCGCCGCCGAAAAAGGTCGGCAAGCTGGGCCGCGTGGCGGGCATGCTGCGCCGCCGCCAACGATAATAGAAAGAGATTTTCTTTGTGCGCTCTGTGACTGATCGTGAGTACATAGCTTATGACTGAACATGCAACTGATACGCTCGCCGTGCGCGCCAGCAATATCACGCGCTCCTACACCGTTGGCGCGGAAAAGGTGCTGGCGTTGCGTGGCATTGATCTCGAGGTGCCGCAGGGCGGCTTTGTCGCGCTCATGGGCCGCTCCGGCTCGGGCAAGACCACGCTGCTCAACATGATCGGCGGCCTCGACCAGCCGACCTCAGGCACGGTCGAGTTGTTCGGCCAGCGTTTGAGCAGCCTCAGGCTGGAGCAATTAACGCTGTTGCGGCGCTCGATGATCGGCTTTATCTTTCAATCCTTCGCGCTGCTGCCGATCCTTTCAGCGATAGAGAACGTGGAAATGCCGCTGCGAATCGCTGGCGTGCGGTCGGGGCGCGAACGGCATGCCCGCGCGACCGAAGCGCTGTCGCTGGTCGGGCTGGAACGTTGGGCCACGCACCGTCCGGCTGAAATGAGCGGCGGACAACAGCAACGCGTCGCCATCGCCCGCGCGCTGGTGTCGCGGCCCCGCCTGCTATTGGCCGACGAGCCAACTGGCGAGCTTGATTCGACAACTGGCCGCGCGCTGCTGGAATTGTTGCGCCAACTCGTCCGCGCCGAGCATGTCACGCTGGTCATGGCGACCCATGATCGCACCGTCCACGAATTCGCGGATGTGGTGTACCAGGTGCGCGACGGGCAGATCGTCACGGACGTGTAGGACTCTTGGCAGAATAAAACATGGAGGCAATGCATGGCATTCCAGGTGAAACGACGCGGCAAAGTGACTTACTACTACGAGGGCGATACCCCGGTGCTCTCCAATCTGGTCGTCGAAACGCTGCCCGACGGCGATCTCAAACTCTACTTTTCCGGGCTGACCGGCGGCCACTCGGCGACAGGCGTGCTGGGCCTCGATACCGTGACGACCATGGACCCCGAGAAAGAAGTGCCGCTGGTGTTCGCATGCTGGGAAAAGTGGCTTCAGGAGGCCAGCGTTTGTACGTCGATCGCGGATGTTGATTTTCTGGAAATTCATGCGTTCGGCGCGCAGCCGAAATCGCCCAACCCGCTGGCCGATCCGCTCGGCTACGCGCAGGAGCAGGATCGCCTGCGCCAGGCGTACTTCAAAGCGTACTCGTCGTTTTTCCGCGAGCGCTGCCCCGACAATGGTTTGCCAGCGCGCTTCACGGTCCATCTGATTGACTTTCCCGATAAAGCGGCGTCGTATGAGTTTTACGGCACGGCGCTCTATCAGCGGGCGCTCCAGTCGGACAGTAGCTCCACAGATGATCATTGATTTCATCATGGCTGTACGCACAACCGTTGAGATTCTACCCTCACCCTGCTGCTGTCGCAGCTTCCCTCTCCCGGCGGGAGAGGGACCGAGGGTGAGGGCTATTACTACATAAGCGAGTTCTTATGTCAACAATACGAGAACCAGCCGCGAGCTATGGCACAAGCGTGACGCGCCCGGATGATTTCGATGCCTTCTGGGCGGCGATCATGGACGAGGCGCGCGGCATTCCGCTCAATCCCACGATGACGCATGTGCCGCTGCGCTCCACCGCGGAGGTGGATGTGTACGAAATTCATTATGACAGCCTCGACAATCTGCGGATCGCCGGTTGGTATTGCGTGCCAAAGCAGTCGTACCTGCCGCCGCCCTACCCGGCGCTACTGATCGTGCCGGGCTACATTTCCGAGCCGACGCTGCCAAAATCATGGGCCAGGATGGGCTATGCGGCGGTTGGCGTCGCGCCGCGCGGCAAGCTGCGCTCGAATCGCCACTATAACCCCGGCTACCCCGGCCTGCTGACCAATAATATCATCGACCGCCACACCTACTCCTACCGTGGATTCTACATCGACGCGGCGCGCGCGGTCGATTTCGTGCTGTCGCGCCCCGAGGTCGATCACGCTCGCATCGGCGTGCATGGCAGCAGCCAGGGCGGCGCACTGACGATCACCACCGCCGCGCTGCGCTCCGATGTCATCACCGTCGGCGCGGCGGGCGCGCCCTACCTGTGCGGCTTCATGGACGCGGCGGCGCTGACCCATTCATGGCCCTACGAGGAAATCAACGACTATCTGCGCACCTACCCGGAACGCGCCGAGGCGGTGCGCGCCACGCTCAACTACTTCGACGGCATCAACTTCGCGCCGCTGATTCGCTGCCCCATGCTGACCTATCTCGGCCTGGGCGACGATGTTTGCCCGCCCGAAACCGGCTACGCGCTCCACAACGCACTCACCTGCCCGAAGGAGTTGCACGTCGCCCCGCGCTGCGCCCATGACGCCGGAATCTACTGGGAAATGCCAAAGGTCGAAGCGTTTCTGGCGCAGCATCTGCGCCCGGCTGGCTACGGCATGCGCGCCGACCCGACGCAGGGGTAGTGTTGATCACGGTCGATTGATTCGTTGTTTGTTGTAACCTTGTCCATCCGCTTGTATGGTTGGGCATTCTGTAGCGGTACCCCTCGTGGGTGCCGCCGACCGGCACAAGCACCCCTCGTGGGTGCCGCCGACCGGCACAAGTACCTCTCGTGGGTGCCGCCGACCACGATTGTAAAATGAGGTTCGCACATGTCCAATCTCAGCGACCAGACCGCATTTGATAATTACTGGACCGAGCTGGATGAAGAATTGACGCGCTACCCGGCCGCGCCGGAGCTAGAGCCGCTGCGGCTGCGCTCCACCGAGTTCGCCACGGTCTACGCGCTGCGGCTAACCAGCGTCGGCCCGTACCGCATCTTCGGCTACTACAGCGTGCCGCATGGCGACGGCCCATTTCCTGGCCTGCTGGTGACGCCGCGCTACGGCAGCGTCAATCACTTGCCGCATTACGATGATCGCAAGCGCTATGCCGTGCTGGTGCTGATGCATCGCGGCCAACGCCTGGCCGATCAGCCGTTTCAAGCCTCCTACCCCGGCCTGCTGACGCTCGGAATTGATGATCCTGACACTTATATCTACCGTGGCATCGTCGCTGACTGCCTGCGTGGCGCTGAGTTCCTGCTGACGCGGCCCGAAGTGGACCCGGCGCGCGTCGCCATCACGGGCGATGACCTGGCGCTCATGACGGCGGCGCGCCGCCCGCAGTTCACGGCTGCCCAGATCAGCGGGCTGCTATTTTACCGCATGCTCGAAGCCTGCGCGCGCACCGAAGCCTACCCGCTCGAAGAAATCAACGATTATCTGCGCACGTACCCGGAGCGCCAGGCAGCCGTCGCGCGCACGCTCAGCTTCTTCGATCCGCAGCGCCATGCTGACAAAGTAACGGCCACGACGCTGCTGACGGTCGGCGACCCCGGCGCGCTCGGCGGCCCGGAGTGGCTCGCGCCGCTCAACGACGCGCTGGGCGATCACGCGCAGCCGTACATGGTGACACACGAGGGTGGAACTGATACGGATTGGATCGATGCATGGCTGGCCGAGCGCATGGGCGTCGAGCCAATGCCACGACTGTGGGAGGCGGCGCGATGACAACCTACGCTGATCTTGGCATCCGGCGCGTAATCAACGCCGCCGCAACTCTTACACGGCTGGGCGGCTCGCGCATGCCCGCGCCGGTGATCGAGGCCATGGCTGCCGCTGCCGGTTCATTCATCAAATTGGATGTATTGCAGGAGCGCGTTGGAGAGCGCATCGCGGAACTAACCCACAATCAGGCATGTTATGTCTCGTCTGGGGCGGCGGCGGGCGTGATGCTGGCAGTCGCTGCATGCATCGCGGGCGATGACCCGGCGGCGATGGCGCGCTTTCCCCATCTGGAGAGCGGCAAAAACGAGGTGATTATCCATCGCTGCCAGCGCAACGGCTACGATTATGCCGTCCGCCAGACCGGCGCGCGGCTGGTCGAGATCGGCATGGCGCAGAGCACCGCGCGCTGGGAATTGGAGGCCGCCATCACGCCGCAGACCGCCTGCGTGATCTATTTCGCGGGCGCGCACTTCGCCCATGGCGCGCTGCCGCTCGAATACGTGATCGAAGTTGCCCATGCCCATGGCGTGCCGGTGATTGTCGATGCCGCTGCGCAGATTCCGCCGATTGCTAACCTGTGGCACTTCACCCGCGACATGGGCGCGGACATCGCGATTTTCAGCGGGGGCAAAGGCTTGCGCGGGCCACAATCCGCCGGGCTGGTGCTTGGCCGTCCCGATCTGATCGCCGCATGCCGACTTAACGGCAGCCCCAACCACAGCATTGGCCGCCCGATGAAAGTCGGCAAAGAGGAGTTGATGGGCATGCTCGCGGCGGTCGAGTGGTCGCTGGCGCAGGATGA
>DASTWM010000392.1:0-3782 GCA_035765855.1 Roseiflexaceae bacterium | reverse complement strand
TTACGCAGCTGGCGTGATGGCTGGCGACACCTGCGCTTCATGCTGCTGTATAGCCCATCCTGGCTGTTTCTCTATCCGGGCATGCTGCTCATGTTGATTGGCCTGTTGGTGGGAATGTGGCTCATGCCCGGCCCGCGCCATGTTAATGGAATCTTCTTCGACATTCACACGCTGCTGTACGCGGCGATGGCGATCGTGATCGGTTTGCAAGCGGTGATCTTCGCGGCGTTCACGAAAACCTTTGCCATTAGTGAAGGACTTCTGCCTGAAGATTATCGCTGGAATCAGCTGCTACGCTCGATCAGGCTGGAGGTTGGGCTGATCGTCGGGGCCAGTCTGCTGATCGTCGGCTTCGCTGGTTCGGTGTACGCTTTTGATACATGGCAAATCCTTAAGTTCGGCCCGCTCAACCCGGTCAGGACGCTGCGCATCGTCATCCCGGCGGCAACACTGCTCGTCGTGGGCTCCCAAATTATTCTATCGAGCTTCTTTCTGAGTATTCTGCGTTTGAAACGGCGGAGTGTCTGATGGCTGATCTGACGGATGAACAGAGCTTGATCGTCGCAGCGCCTGCAAGGCTGGACATTCGGCTCTGGGAACGAGCGAACATCTGGGTAGTGGCACTTGGGCTGTTCATTCTTGAACTGGCGCTCACTATGCCCTTTTTTACGGTGCCAATCTTCTGGGACGGGCTCTGGCTCGCCGGTGCCGCCGAGCATTTCATGGCGAACGGGCTCAAGCCAATTATTGCGCCCGCCTGGGATGCCGAGGCCCATCCGATCCTGCTCCAGGAAATTCTGGCAGGCGCGTGGCTGGCGTTCGGGCAGTCGCTGTGGGTCACGCATCTGGTGATTGCCGTGTTCGCGGCTGTTCTATTATTCGGCACCTATCGTGTCGGCCAGCTTGTATACGGCCAGCGCACCGGCATGATCGCGGTTGCCCTGCTGCTCTGCTATCCGCTGTTTCGGGCGCAGAGCACGGTGCTTGTGCTCGATCTTCCCGCCGCAGCGTTCGCCATTATGGCGGTCGTGGCTGTCCTGCGCGGCAAGACGTTCCTGTACCTGGCCTTTGCAGGTGCCATGGTGCTGACCAAGGAGACCAGCGTTCTGCTGATCATCTCGATTGATCTGTACCTGTTCGTCAAGTATTTTCGACGGCAGTCGTGGGGCGCGCTGCTGGTCATGCTAACGATTCACAGCAGCCCGATCCTGCTGCTGGCAGGCTGGCTGTGGTATCACGCCATACAGATCGGCTGGCTGACGACGCCGGAGGTGTCGCCCATGCGCCTGCTCGCCGCCTACCTGCCGCCAGCGCTGTTCAGCCCGGATGGCGTGATAGTAACGTTTGTGGGGCTGGTATGGGATTTTTTGATCAAACAGTTCCTGATCGGCATCCTCACGTTCCTGATCGTCGCCTATTCGCTCTCGTTCAGGCCGGTGCGGGAGATGATGAGCAAGGGCCTGTCCTGGCGAGCGATCATGGATGCCTGCCGTTCGCAGCCGCTCTGGCGCGCGTGGGGGCCGCCCGAGAATCTGGTGCTGCTGGGCCTGCCGATCATGATTCACCTGGCGTTTATGGCATCGAATTACGGCGTCCATCGCTATCTCTTGCCCGAATATTCGCTGTTCTTCGTGCTGGCCGCCCGCGCGATCGAGGGCGTGTTCAAGCGCCCGCGCGTGATCGCGCTCGCAACGACGGTCATGCTGGCGATCTTTATCGTGGGCTGGAGCCAGCCGTGGTTCGGGTATTCGCTGGCCTCACCATCGAACATGATGTACCTCGATTTTGTCGAGACGCACCAGGCGGCGGCGACGTTTATCGAGCGCAACTATCCCACTGCGCGCGTCCTGACCGGTTGGCCGCAATATATCGAGCTGGGCCTGCCGGGCGCAGGCTATGTGGAACAGCCCATCAAAGTCGTCGCGTATCCAGAAAAACCGCCGCAGGAGCTACGCATTGCTGCACTTGGCGGGACGCCCTTCACGGATCCGCAAGCCGTGACATTAGATGACTTTGATCTGCTGTATTTCTCGGCGAACACGTTTGCTGCGGTGCCGACTTCGCAGATGTTGCCGGAGATCGCCAGCCGCTATCACCTGCCGGTGCTGGCCGAGTTTCGCAAGAACGGTGAGCGGGTCGTGATCTATGCGAATCCACGGTACGCCATGGCGCTGAAAGGAGGGCAGCCGTGACAGGTGAAACAATCGCGCCTGCCATGGCAGCCCCGCCGCGCCTGTACGATTTTGCGGAAGGGTACGGCTCGGTCTATGGCCGATATGTGCGCAACCGGCTGTGCCAGCGCCTGATCGCGAAGTATGGCATCCGCACGGTGCTGGAGGCACCCTGCAACGCCGAGGCATATTTCGTTTCGCCCGGCACGCAGAGCATGGTCTTCGCGCAGGCTGGCTGCGCGGTCACACTGCTGCACGCGGATGCGGAAGTCGTCGAAAAGACGCGCGCGTTCTGGCAGGCGTTCGGCTACGACACGCCGGTTTTTCACCAGACCGATCATGATTGCCTGCCGTTCGCGGATCAGCAGTTCGATCTGGTGTGGAACTTCGATTCGATTCCGCTGCTCGCGGATCCGGCGCGCTTTATCGCCGAGATGGCGCGCGTGTCGCGGCGGCTGGTCATGATCATCCTGCCGAATCGCTGGAATATCGGCTACCCGGTCCACCGCCTGCTTAACCGCATGCAGCGGCGCGATTCGCTCTGGGGCGCGCCGGAATGGATGGATGCCCGGCGCGTTCAGGCGCTGTTGCGCGCCAACGGCTGCGCCATGCGCGCGATCGGGCTGGTTGATATGCCGCCCTGGCCTGGGTTCGACGTGCTCGGCGCGCTCGGCCAGTTCGTGCGGCGCAAGACAGTTGAAGCAACCGCAGACACGCGCACCGATGAAGCGATCGAGCAGATGCTGCACACGCTGACATTCATCGAATATGCGCCGCTGCCCGGGCTGCTCAAAACACTGTTCGCGCATCAGCGTTATGTGATCGCCGCCAGGCACATGGGTTGAGCAAGGTGGCGCTGCTGTTCTAGCTACTGTGGCTCTTGAGTTACTGGAGGACACCATGCAATTGATCCGGAAGACGTTGGCACTGCTGGCATGGATTGCCATCTACATCCCCACCACGCTGTTTGTTATCGGCGTGATGATCAAAGCGTACCTGGAGCAGCGACAACAGAGGAGAAACGCACGTGAGACTCAACTCGAACGAATATGACACGATGGTGCGCTTTATCGAGCGCAATGTCAGCGTTGCGCCGCGTGACATGGACGAAGGAATTGGCACGGTCTATGAGCGGGTGGTGATTGACGATTATTTTCGCAGGCTCCAGGCCGAGCGCAACATTCGCAGCGTGCTGGAAAGCCCGGCGGACGGTGTTACCGGCGTGCCAGGTATTAACAGCCTGGAGTTCGCCCGCAACGGCGCGCAGGTCTGGCTCGCCAATCCGTCCCAGCACATGCTGGACGGCGCGCGGCGCGTGTGGGTGCAGCAGAACCTGCTCGATCAGGTTCACTTCGAGCGCTGCGATTGCGATGCGACCACGTTCGAGGACAATCAGTTTGACCTCGTATGGAATTATTGCATGTTCGAGCGTTTCAGTGACCCTGGCCCCATGGTGGCCGAGATGAAGCGCGTGGCTGGCCGCTATGTGCTGATCATGACCCAGAACGTCTACAACTTCGGTACGGTGTTCCACAAAGCGTATCACTCCATGTGCGATCTCGAATGGGATCACGGTGTCGGACGCCAGATGACCATGGGTGCAATTTGCCG
>DASTWM010000391.1:0-2152 GCA_035765855.1 Roseiflexaceae bacterium | reverse complement strand
CACCAGGACCGGGTTGCCCTGACAATCCAGACCCAGGCGACGACATGGGGAGCGCTAAGCTGCTGCTGGTGAACGTGCCGGAGAATCATGGCATCTGCGCGCAGGGCGATATTGACTTCTTTAAGTTCGGCGGCGTCGGCGGCAAAGTGTATACCATCGACATCACACAGATGGACGCGGGCCTCGATCTGGCGCTCGATCTCTATGACGACAAGGGACGGTTGCTGACGTCAAATGATGATTTTTACCTCCATGCGCCGACACCAACACCTGTGACCAGTCGCGCAACGCCTATACCGCTTAATACGGATCTGCGCCCGCGCATCGACTCGTTCAGGGTTCCGTATAACGGCTTATACTACGTGCGCGTACGTGACTCATTGAATGTTGGCGGGCAGGGAAAGGCGTATACCATTGTCGTGCAAGGCGAAAGCTACGGGCCGACGCCAGCCACGGTGACCGAGATCTGCCGCGACCTGTATGAGGAAGACGGCCTGCCGGAAGAAGCCACGCTGATTACATCGAATGAAGTGCAGCCAAAGCATGTGCTCTGTCCAACTGGCGATGCCGATTGGGTGAAGTTTTTCGCAAAGGCTGGCAAGACCTACTATCTTTACACTGATAGTCGCCCGTATAAAAACAATCCTGATGTTAACGACTCGACCGAAGCAGGCGCTGACACAGTCTTGTATTTATTCGATCGCGACGGCGTATCGCTTATCACATTCAACGACGACATTCAAAGTAGCGATGCAAATTTGCAATCGCTTGACTCAGAAGTGCGCTTTGTGCCAACCGTCGACGGCTTTTATTATGCGCAGGTGAAGAATACCGGCGATATTGGCAATCAGTTCATCGAGTATGATTTGGTGATGAAACTCTGCCTGCCAGGCCAGGAGTGCGGTCGTGGACCTGCGCCTGTTCCCGCGCCTGGCATCTCCCCAACGTCAGAGGCAGCATCTACAACCACCACCACCACCGCTATCGGTACCTCGACAACGCCGAGTGCCACAGAAATATCGTTCGGTGATGAAACGGCAACCGCTGAAACAGGCGGCTCAGCGCCGTTGAATGCGCTCGATGCGGTTGGTGGTCCCGTGAATGGATTTGCAGATACAGCCTTTCAAGCAGAATGGATGCGCAGCGATCGCCCTGTGGCAGAGCAACGCGCGACCCGTAGCTGGCTGTGGGGACCGTCTGGGCTTGTAACACGCTCGGAAAGCTACGCGCAGGCGGCAAGCGGCATGCGCCAGGTACAGTATTTCGATAAAGGCCGCATGGAGATGAATAATCCCGCAGGCAATCGCAACAGTCGCTGGTTTGTGACCAGTGGGCTGCTTGTAAAAGAATTGATTAGCGGGCGCATGCAAGTTGGAGACAACGAGTTCGTGCAACGGCATCCGGCAGATGTGCCGATAGCTGGTGACGCAAATGACTCGATCGCGCCGAATTACGGGAGTTTTGCCGGCGTCACAGGGCAGACGTTCACGGATCGCACCGGTCAGCAGGTGATGCAGCAGATTGATCGTGCTGGTCATGTCAGCGATTACACCGGCCCGCGCCGCGCGGCTGCGACTCTGGCGCGCTTTGTGCCGGAAACCGGACATAATATTGCGCAGGCGTTCTGGACGTACATGAATGAACAAGGGGCTGTCTACGAAAACGGAAGCTATCACACCAGGCAGGTGCTCGACTGGGTTTTCACACTTGGTTATCCCATCAGCGAACCGTATTGGACGCATGTTCGTGTCGGCGGTGTGGAGCGCGATGTGTTAGTTCAGGTCTTCGAGCGCCGCGTGCTGACCTATTCACCTGATAATCCTTCACAGTGGCAGGTCGAGATGGGCAACGTTGGCCGTCATTATTACTTGTGGCGTTACGGCGAGAACTTGCCCTCCTGAGAGTTAACGCACATTCTGCGATATAGATAATTCATAGAATCAACATGCCCCACCTATAAAGGTGGGGCATGTTATTTCCACAAGAACTGACGTTCTTGTATGCGTACGTATAATTACGGGTTCAGGCCGCTGTTGATGTTGCTGAACACGCCGCTGACCTGCTTGCCGAGGACAGACAGAATGCCGATCACGACGATCGCGATAAGCACCAGAATGAGCGCGTACTCGACCAGACCCTGGCCCTCTTCCTT
>DASTWM010000390.1:0-24682 GCA_035765855.1 Roseiflexaceae bacterium | reverse complement strand
GCCGTCCCACGCAACGTAGCGCACTGTTTCATGGTTTGGCTGTGGTCTCCGCGTCAGCACGCCGACTGCGTAGCCCTGCGCTGCGAAGTGCGCGGCCAGGTAGCGCCCAAGGTAGCCTGCCCCGCCGGGAATGATGATTTTAGGATATGGCATGATCAAGCTGTCCTGTCTATAGTGTCTGCTCTTTATGTGAATTATATCACAAATTATAGTGCAGTCTTCAGCGTTGAAACGCTGATGTTCGCGCCGCAGATGATGATTGCGACGCGCTGGCCGCGCCATGCCTGCTGCTGCTTGCTATACCCTGCCACCGCAACACCCGCCGCGCCCTCGATCAGCATGTGGTGCGCCTCGATAAACACCCGCATGGCCGCCGCGATCTGCTCCTCGCTGACCAGCACGAACTCGTCAATCAGCTGCTGGCACAGCGCAAACGTGATCGCGCCCGGCTCGATCCCGCCTGCCGTGCCATCGGACAGCGTCGGCAGCGAGCTCATGTCCACAATCTGCCCGGCTGCGACCGAGCGCGCCATGACCGGCGAGTTTTCCGGCAGGCAGCCGACGATCCGCACATGCGGCCAGACAGTTTTGAGATAGCCCGCGATGCCCGCCGCCAGCCCGCCGCCGCCGACCGAGACGAACACCGCGTCGAGGTGTTCGGTCTGCCGGGCAAGCTCCACGCCAATTGTACCCTGGCCGCTGACCACCGCGAGGTCGTTGTAGGGCGAGACATACGCCATGCCGTGTTCGTCGGCGTAGCGCCGCGCGTGCGCCTCGGTGATCACGCTGTCGTCACCATGGCGCTCGACGCGCGCGCCATAGCGCTGCATGGCCGCAACCTTGACTGGCGAGGCATGCTCCGGCACGAAGATCGTGCCATGCGCGCCGAGCAGCCGCAGCGCGTAGGCCAGCGCCGCGCCATGGTTGCCGGACGAGGCCGCCACCACGCCGCGCGCCCGCTCGTCCGGCGCAAGGCTCAGCAGTTTGTTGAGCGCGCCGCGCAGCTTGAATGAGCCGGTGTGCTGGAGATTTTCGAGCTTCACCAGCACGTCAGCGTCGCTGATCTGGCTCAGCGCCAGCGACTCTTCGAGCGGCGTTTCACGGATGTAGGGCCGGATGCGCTGCTCGGCCTGTTGAATAGAAGCAAATAGGTCCAACATAACCTCAAAATAGTGAAAAACGATAACGGACGATATGCGCTGAGTAGTATACACGCATGCGCATGATGTTGGCATGATCGAGCGTTGTATGGTAGACTCGCGCCGCAAATACCAAATTCGGATGGATTGCTTGCGTTTTCTCTCACCCCGTCGCCAACGCGCCACCCCGCTCCCATTGGGAGCGGAGCCGGGGGTGAGGGCGTCAAACAATTGTATTTTCCCGAAATTGATATAACGGCATTATGCGGCTCTTTGAAGGATTGCTACGCGGCGGCGTGCAGCGGCGCATGACGACGGCTTTACACGCTGCCGCACCATATCATGAAACAGGAATCTCAACTCAATAAGCGCTGGGCCATCGGGCAGCCGCGCCCCGCTGAGCAGGCTGTTGCGCGCCCGGCCTCTGCCATTGCGGTGCGACGGCTGCTCGTTGTGCTTGTCCTTATCGCCATTGGGCTGCGGCTGTGGTTCATCGCGCTGAACCCAATCGATCCAAGTTCTTCGACCGCTGACGACGGCGATTACTACCGCCGCGCGCTGCGCTTCGCCATCACTGGCCTGTATATTGACGATGGCTGGCTGATTCGCCCGCCGCTACACGTCTTTTTCTTTGCGGCATGGCTGCGGATCGGTGTGCTGCTCGGCAATCTCAAACTCGGCCTGTTGCTGATTCAGCTCGCGCAGACGGCGCTCAGCACGCTGAATGTGCTGCTCGGTTTCGGCATCGCGCGGCGGCTGTTTGGCAATCCATCGGCCGGGCTGCTGTTTGCGGCGTTTCTGGCGCTGTGGTTTCCATTTGTCGAGCAGCCGTCGGTGTTGTTCAGCGAATTATTGTATTCCACGCTCTTTTTGACGCACTTCTGGCTGCTGCTGCGCTTCGACGCAAGCGGGCGTCTCGGCACGCTGGCCTTGTCGGGCCTCGCGCTGGGCGCTGCCGCGCTGGCCCGCTCGCCCGCGCTGTACTCGATTGCGTTTGTGGTGCTGTGGCTGGTTGTGCGAGAACAAAGTAAACGGAACAAAGAACAAACAGGACAGCGGCAATCTTTGTTCTCTGTTCTTGGTTCTTTGTTCACATCAACGTTAGTTCCTGCTATCATCGTCGTCGTGTGCTGCCTGGCCGTGGTGCTGCCATGGACGGCCCGCAACTACATTGTGTACCATCGCATTATTCCGGTGGACACGCTCGGCCAGATCAACATGTGGCTCGACCTTGACAAAGTCGATCAGCGCACGCAGCACATTGAGACCTTGCGCCACATGCCGCAGGCCGACCGGCAGGCGTACGCCATGGCGCGCGCGAAAGAGATTCTGGCGGCCGATCCACTGAAGCCGTTCCGCAACATGTGGCCGACCTTTCAGCACATCTGGAAGGCGCAGTTCGTCGAAGATTATTTTATCAAAGAGAGCTTCTACGACCGTCCGCTGCGCGCCGCCGCGCCGCTGGGCTTGTTCGGCGATCTGCTGTGGCTGGTTTTCACGGCTGCCGGGCTGGTCGGACTGGCTGCGCCGCCACGCGAGGGCTGGCACAACCGGCTGTTCGTGCTGGCATGGGTCGGCTACACGCTCTTTACTGTGCTGATTTTCCATGTCGAGCCGCGCTACCTGCTGCCGCTCTGGATCATGATCGCGTTATACGGCGCGGGCGTGCTCGCCGGTCTTAGAACAAAGAAGCAAGAACAAAGAACAAACCAACAAAAGTCTATTGTCAATCGTCTATCGTCTATCGTCCAAGTAGTGCTGCTGGTAGCCTTTGCCGTGCTGCTGGTCACGTACCGCGATTATCCGTCGATCATTCGTCAGGGGCTGACGCGCGAATGGTGGATGCGGGCCGGTGACAACGCCTTTGCGCGCGGGGATTACACTGGCGCGGCGCAGGATTACCGCACCGCTGCCGACGTGCAGCCCTCGTTCCTAGACAGCAAAGTGCGCCTTGCGTTGTCGCAGTTGGCGCAGGGCTACAACGCCGAAGCCCGGGCGACGCTGGCCGGTGTCAACCTGCGGACGGCGCAGTTCGTCAGCGAGCTTGCCACGCCGGGCGGTGGCCCCGAGAAAGCCGCTGATTTCAACGCCGTCGAAGCGACGATTGGCCTGGATCTTCAACAATGGACGCTGCAATGGCTGCGCCCGCCAGCGACCACAGCGGTGCATCTGGGCAACGGCACTGACCTGGGCTACATCGCGGGTTTCTCCGGCTCGGAGCAGGGGCCGACCGGCAGCTACCGCTGGCTGAGCAACGCCGGGAAGTTCGTGCTGCCGCTGCCCGCGCCACTTCAGCCCGGCGCAACGGTGGCGCTGCGCGTCGTCGCGCCGCAGCCCACGCCGCTCACCATTGCCATGGGCGACCGGCGCGTGACTGTCACTGTGACGCCAGATCACTGGCGCGAATACATCGTGCCGGTTCCGCCGGAGCTTGCCGGTCAGCAGTCGCTCACCGTCGAGTTGAGCGCGCCGCCATTCATTCCGTTGTACCAGAATCCCGACAGCAATGACATGCGCCAGCTCAGCGTCATGGTCAGCGATATATGGGTCAAGTAGAATTGCAAATACATCCAAGAAATGCCTCACCCTGCTGCTTCCGCAGCTTCCCTTCCCCACCACCATCCCGGCCTCGGTATGGTGGGGAGAGGGACCGAGGGTGAGGGGTTATACCATAGGAGTCACGCATGCCACGCCAACCTGCCCTGGTCGCCAGCGATCTTGAGGGCGTCTTTGTTCCTGAAATCTGGATTGCGGTCGCTGAAAAAACCGGCATCGAGCAATTGCGCCTGACCACGCGCGACGTGCCGGACTACGACGTGCTGATGCGCGGGCGCATGGCGTTGCTGCGCGAACACAACCTGACATTGCGCGACATTCAGGAGGTGATTGCCACGCTCGATCCGCTGCCGGGCGCGTGCGAGTTTGTGCAGTGGCTGCGCACCGAGACACAACTCATCATTCTTTCCGACACATTTTACGAGTTCGCCATGCCGCTCATGGCAAAGCTCGGCATGCCGGCGCTGTTCTGCCATTCGCTGCTGACCGACGAGCGCGGCATGCTGAGCGGCTACGAATTGCGCCTGCCCGACAGCAAAACCGCCGCCGTGCGCGCCTTCCGGCAGCTTGGCTTCCGCGTGCTGGCCATGGGCGATTCGTACAACGACACCGGCATGCTTGGCGCTGCCCAGCGCGGCATCCTGTTCCGCCCGCCGCCCAACGTCATCGCGGAGTTTCCCCAATTCCGCGTGGTCGAGCAGTATGACGATCTGCGCTCGATTATCGCTGATTACCTCCAGGAAGAATAGGCTATATAGGTTGAAATATGCTGCCAGTTGCTTGCCACGAAGCCGCAAAGGCTCGAAGTGAGCAGGATGATCTCTCTTCCCCTTTGTGTCTTCGTGTCTTGGTGGCAAACCGGGTTTGTATAACTCACGTATGTTGAGCAACTTATGTAAGAATAGTGGTATCATAGTGGGTGCTGTACATGGTGTGCAGCCAGATATATGAATATGCGCGTGTTGAACCACAGAAAGAGGATGGCATGCTCGACTTTTCCAGTGTACGAAGCAAAACCAGGACGATGAATGAATTGGCCGAACCACTTTCGACCACTGAGCTCGCGAAACTTTCCAATGAAATGACCGACACGGTGCTCGGTTTGATTGCCGAGTGCGACGATCAAGCGGTCGTTTTTCAGCCAGTTGATCCAGATGCGAATGACACGTTTGCCAGCAACCCCGACGAGGTCGGTATCGCGTGGACGCTGGGGCATGTCATCGTTCATATCACTGCAAGCGCGGAAGAGTCGGCGTTTCTTGCGGCTGAAATGGCGCGCGGCGTAGAGTTCCATGGCCGTTCGCGTTACGAAACACCGTGGGAAAGTGTCACGACAATTGCGCAGTGCCGTCAGCGGTTGGAAGAAAGCCGCCGCATATGCCTGGCGAGCCTGCAAATCTGGCCGGACACGCCAAACCTTGAGATCACGCGCGAGTTCGGCTCATCTCACATCAATGCGAAGGCGCAATTCATCATGGGCCTTGCCCATGCCGACAGTCACCTCGCCCAGATTGGCGAGATTGTGCAGCAGGCGCGTGAGGCGCGCTAAACTAGCCAACGAGGGCAACGAGGGCACAGAGAAGTAGCGCTGTGCCCTTTACTACACTTCAAGCAGCTTTATCTGTTGAAGGAGGTAAGTTTTCGATAAGCGCGCGCAGAATAGCCTTCACCGACTCAGGTGTAGTAAATACCTGCGCAATATCAGGCTCAAGCACAACCACTAAACTTCCGTCTGCTAGCCTGGATTGAGTTGCGAACCGATTAGGGCGCGCCTTGCTATAGTCAAAATCATATTCAGGCTGAAGTTCATCTTGATCTGCCGATGTATCAGAAGAAATTGGTTCCTGACTCATAATCACGTTGCTCCTTTGTTGTCGCCCGGCGTGCGCTGATGATACGAATGCTGTCCTGTCGTTCGGTAAAGCTTATAAGAAGAAGACGATCGTTGACTGAATGACCGATGATAATTTCCCGTAGTTCTTCGCTTGAATGAGCAGGATCTGGCAAGATAACTGCGAGTGGGTTGTCAAAAACAGTTTGTGCTTCTTCAAATGAAACTCGATGCTTCTCAAGATTTTTGGCAGCTTTAGTATTATCCCACGTAAAGTTGAGTTTCACTGTCCATACCCACATCAAGAGAGTTTTATAAAAGCATTATACTGATGACTTCCAGCAAATACAACGTCGCTTCACCCACAGTGGTACAATACCCGCACATTCACCCTGTCATCCTGTCATCTTGTCATCTTCATGGGCGGAGGAAGCCATGCCTGACAAATTGATGTCACTCGCCGAGGCGATTGCCGCCGTACCGGACGGCGCGACGGTGGCGCTGGGCGGCAATACGCTGCATCGCAGCCCGTCGGCGGCCGTCCATGAACTGATCCGGCAGAACAAGCGCGGCCTGAATATTGTCAAGACGGCTGGCGCGTATGACGTGGATGTGCTGTGCGGCGCGGGCGTGGCCGACCGGGTGACGGCGGGCTTTATCGGCTTCGAAAACGAGTTTGGCATGGCACCGCTTTACCGCCGCAGCGTCGAGCAGGGCCGCGTGCGCGCGCTGGAACACGCCTGCTACAGCGTGATCGCCGGGCTGCGCGCCGCGACGCAGGGCGTACCGTTCATGCCAGTCGCCGGGCTGCTCGAATCGGACGTGCGAACGGCGCAGGGCTTCCGCACCGTGACCGACCCGTACAGCGGCCAGGAGGTCGTGGCGATTCAGGCGATTGTGCCGGATGTGGCGATTATTCATGTGCAGGAGGCCGACCGGGAAGGCAACGCCCGCATCTACGGAACGCTGTTCGAGGACACGCTGATGGTCACTGCCGCGCGGCGCGTCATCGTCACTGCCGAGCGAATCGTGGATGGCGCGCAGTTTGCCGCGCAGCCGGAGCTAACCACGATTGCCGGGTGGCTGGTCGATGCGGTGGTCGAAGCACCGCGCGGCTCATGGCCGTGCTCGTGCGCTGGTTGCTACGATTACGATGCCGAATACCTGGCTGCTTACCATGCCGCGGCCAAAGATATGGCGAGCTTTCAGCGTTTCTTGGAAGAACATGTGCTTCGCGACTCAGTTTTGAGTTCTCAGTTGTGAGGTATGAGTTAGGAGACCAATAATTCACAACTCACAACTCATAACTCATAACTTCCTGAAGGGAAAGCGATGTTTCCTCCCGATGTGATGATGGCGGTTGCCATGGCACGCCTGCTGCACGATGGTGAAACTGTGTTCCACGGGGTGGCCTCACCGCTGCCAATGGTCGCGATTCTGCTGGCGCAGCGGCTCCACGCGCCCAATCTGGTCTACCTCAACATCACCGGCAGCGCCAATCCGCAGCCGGAGCAACTGCCGCGCTCGACTGTCGATCCGCGCCTGCTGCGTGGCACGCGCAGCCTGGTCACGCTGACCGATCTGTTCGATCTGTCGGCGCGCGGGCGGATCGACACGGCGTTTTTGTCTGGCGTGCAGATCGACCGCGCCGGGCGGATCAACATGAGCCTGATTCCCGGCCCGGATGGCGATGTGCATCGGCCCAAGGTGCGGCTGCCGGGCGGCGCTGGCTCGGCCTGCATTCTGCCGACGGCGAAGCGCACGCTGCTATGGCGTACTCGCCATGACCGGCGCACGTTCGTTGAACGGGTTGATTTTGTGACCGCAACCGGTCATGCCGATCGCGTTGTGACGCCGCTGTGCGTGTTTCGACGTGACCATGGTCAATTGCGCGTCGAGAGCATTCATCCCGACGTGGAGCCTGCCACACTACGCGCGCAGACCGGCTTCACAATCGACGTAGACGAAAGCACGCCCGTCACGCCGCCGCCGAGCGAGCAGGAGCTTGCCACGCTTGAGGCGGTGGATCCGGAGGGTGTGCGGAAGATTGAGTTTTGACGAAAGACGAAAGACGATGGACGAAAGCGGCGACGGCAAATCGCAAATCATAAATCCGCTTACCAGGCTGTCACCTTGTCACCTTGTCATAATTAGGAGGATACGTGTCCAATTACGACCGCCAATTTGGCTTTAATACCCGCGCCTTGCATGCTGGCCAGCGGCCCGATCCGGCCACCGGCTCGCGTGCGGTGCCAATTTACCAGACCACTTCGTACGTGTTCGAGGATACCGAGCATGCCGCGAATTTGTTCAATCTGCAACGCTTCGGCAACATCTACACCCGCATCATGAACCCGACCAACGCCGTGCTTGAGGAGCGGATCGCCTCGCTGGAAGGCGGCGTCGGCGCGCTGGCGGTCGGCAGTGGACAGGCCGCCCAACTGGTCGCGCTGGCTGGTTTGCTTGAGGCGGGCGACGAGATTCTGGCGGCCTCTACGCTGTACGGCGGCACCTACACGCAGTTCGACGTCAGCCTGCGGCGCTTCGGGATCAACACGACCTTTGTGGAGCCGGACGACCCCGAGAACTTCCGCCGCGCGATTACGCCCAAAACCAGGGTGATCTATGGCGAGACGATCGGCAATCCGCGCATCAACATGCTCGATATCGCCGCCATCGCTGAGATCGCGCACGAGGCCAACATCCCGCTCATGATTGACAACACGTTCGGCACGCCCTACCTGTGCCGCCCGATCGAGCATGGCGCGGACATCGTCGTTCACTCGGCGACGAAGTTCATCGGCGGGCATGGCACCAGCATTGGCGGCATCATCGTGGACAGCGGGCGCTTTCCATGGGATAAAGGCATGTTCCCGCAGCTGCTGGAGCCGAGCAAGGGCTACCATGGCATCCGTTTTTACGAGACGTTTGGCGACTTCGCGTTCATCATGAAGGCGCGCGTCGAAGGCTTGCGCGACCTCGGCCCGGCGCTCAGCCCGTTCAACGCGTTCATGTTCCTGCAAGGCGTCGAGACGCTGGGCCTGCGCATGGACCGCCATGTCGCCAACACCAGGGCCGTCGCCAGTTTCCTGAAGGAGCACGCCAACGTGTCGTGGGTCAACTATCCGTCGCTGCCCGACAGCCCGTACTATGCGCTGGCGCAGAAGTACATGCCAAAGGGCGCGGGCGCGATTCTGACGTTCGGCGTGAAGGGCGGCATGGAGGCCGGGCGGCGCTTCATCGAGCGGCTGCAACTCTTTTCGCACCTGGCGAACGTCGGCGACGCCAAATCGCTGGTCATTCACCCGGCCAGCACCACGCACCAGCAACTCACCGAGGAGGAGCAGCGCGCCGCCGGTGTGCTGCCGGAGATGATCCGGCTGTCGATCGGGCTGGAGGATGTGGACGATATTTTGTGGGATCTGGATCAGGCTTTGAGCGGATTGTAAAGGTCAGCGTAGGAAACTAACATGAGTGAACAATATAGAACCGGCGCGGTCAGCTCGCATTCGCCGGTGGCTGGCACGCAGTTCGCAACCACGTCGTTCGACCGGCTGCGCATCCTTCAGCAGTACCGCACGATTGCCATGGTCGGCCTGTCGTCGAATCCGTTCCGACCGAGCCATTTCGCGGCGATTTACATGCTGGCGGAGGGCTACAACATCATCCCGGTCAACCCGCGCGAAAAAGAGATTCTCGGTCGCCGCTGCTACCCGTCGCTGCGCGACATACCCGAGCCG
This sequence comes from Roseiflexaceae bacterium, assembly GCA_035765855.1. Lineage (GTDB taxonomy): Bacteria > Chloroflexota > Chloroflexia > Chloroflexales > Roseiflexaceae > DASTWM01. The sequence continues at coordinate 15,416 of DASTWM010000390.1, read as the reverse complement.
GTCGAGATCGTCGATATTTTCCGCGATCCGGCAGCCGTGCCGCCAATTGTCGAGGAGGCGATCGAGATCGGCGCGAAGGTGATCTGGATGCAGCTTGGCGTGATCAACGAAGCGGCCGCCCGCCGCGCGCGCGAGGCCGGGTTGGAGGTCGTCATGGACGCCTGCGTAAAGATCGAGCATGCGCGCTTCTTCGGCGGGCTGAGCACCATCGGCCTCAACACCGGCGTGATTACCGCGCGGCGCATGGCGCAGTAAAGCGTTTAGAACGCTAGCAATAATACGCCCTCACCCTGCTGCGATTGCAGCTTCCCTTCCCCCATCATACCGGCCTCGGTATGGTGGGGGAAGGGACTGAGGGTGAGGGCTTGATACTACTACTCTTCTTTTTTCAGCGGCGGGCCAATCTTCAGTTCGTTCTGCACCCGCTTCACACCCGCCAGCAGTTTGATGCGATCCTCCGCTGCTGCGCGCTCATTCGGGTGGCGCACCACGCCCCGCAGCGTCACTACACCATCCGTGACGCTGACCTGGAGGCCATCGTGCTCGATCAGTGGATCGTGCTTGAGCAGCGTCAGCGCTTCCTGGTGAATCCATGAGTCAGTCGGCTCGATATGCGGCACATTCCCCTGATCAGGGAAGCCGCTGAGCGTACCCATGTTCGCATTTACTTCCACATCATCAGGCTGTGTGACATGATCATCATCATATCGGTCCGTCATGAGTATTTCTCCTTTCAGGATGAACACGTGCTAAACTGCACCTGCAATCACTATCCGAATGGTCGATCCGGTCGCAAGGCCATCATCCACAAGGATCACGGTGCGCCCGCCCACATCAGGCGCTGGCCGATCATCGCGGTAGGCGTTCGCGGCGCTCAAGTTCACGAAGTTCATGGGCAGCAACCTTGTCGATCACCGCAGCGGGAATCTGCAATCCATCCATAACGTCCATGTTGATCACCCGCACGCCCCGCTTGCAATCGCGTCCATAGCCAGCTCTTCATGGCCCGGCACGCCGAGCTTCCGCACCAGAAACACGTCAAGTGGCGCATGAAGCGCCTCGGCCACCACGAAAGCGACCGGAACGCCACCGCGCGGCAGCGCAAGCACCAGCACGTCAGATTGATCGGCATAGTGGCTGAGCCTGACTGCCAGGTGTTGGCCTGCCGCTCCTCGGTTATGGAATGGCTTCATGGGATCGCCTTTCCAGGTACATCGGTATTGTCATGCCAGCAGAAGCTATGCCAGCCGAGGGGGCTTCTTCGCCACGAAGGTTCGAAGACGCGAAGGCATCAGAAAGCATAATTTTCATGCTTCGTGTTTTTGTGTCTTTGTGGCAAATCCGCTATCGCTGGTTCTCGTCCGGCGCGTCGTCGAGATTCTCGGCCTCTTTGCCGGCCACATCAGCCGCCGCGCCAACCCCGCCGCCGACAATGCCGCCGACCAGCCCGCCCACAATCGTGCCAACTGGCCCAGCAACTGAACCGATGGCCGCGCCGGTCACCGCGCCAGTGGTCATGCCTGCCGCCGTGCCGACCTTGCTGCTTGCCGCCCATTCATTCGTGGGCTGCCCGCTGGCTGAAGGATCGAGCGGCGGGTCGTTGTGCGGATCGAAGCGCTCCCAGCCAGTCTGCCGCAGCGCGTTGTGCTGCACATCAATATCCAGCGCGCCATGCTGCCGCATGATGTCGTACACCGCGCTGCCCAGGATCGCGTCGGTCGTTACCGCGACCAGCGTCCCGCCGCGCCGCACGCTTTCGGCGTACACATTAGCGTGCTCCTCCGGCACGCCCGCTTCAGTGAGCGCCGCGATCAGGCCACCGGCAGCCGCGCCCGCTGTTGCGCCGACCACGCCCATGCCAAGCACGGTTGCCAGCGTCCCGACGCCGACGACCGGCCCAATGCCGGGAATGGCAAACGCCGACAAGCCCGCCAGCAAGCCCAGCCCGCCGCCGATAGCCGTGCCAGCCGTTGCGTCGGCGCGTGGCGATGTGGATTCCTGTGTGGTGGCAGCTTCGTCGAGCGCGCGCTGGCGCGTCAGCACGCTAATGTCGTCGCGCGGCACGCCATTGTTCATGAGCGCCTGGATGGCGCTGTTGGCGAAATCGACGTTTGGAAATATGCTCACAATTGTTTGTGCCATGATGATCTCCCTGGGCATTGCTGCGCCTGCATATGTGGCCGATGATAGTCAATCGTGTTGACTGTGATCGCGGCAAGACTGGTGCCATGGTGGCCGGGAAGGCTTCTGCTGGCACACTTGTTGCGGCCTGAATAAGCATCTCGAACGCGAAAAGGTGGCGTTTTGTAGACATAATGGTATCAGCAAAGAGGTGTCCTATGACTGAACGACAATCTGCATCGCAAAAGGCCTATGACCGACAATTGGTGTTGCAGGAGCGCATCAGCGCATACCAGCAGGAGATCGAGAATCGCCGGGCAAAAATCGGGCGCATTCAGCATGAAGTTGCCATGCTCGAAGGGCGCGGCGACAACGCCGATCATCAGCGCGACAGCATTGCCACGGTGCAGGAAGAAATCCGCGTGCTGGAGCAGCAGCTCACCACGCTGGAGCGACAGGCCGAAGACCCGATTGACCCGACGCAGAGCGTAGCGACGCCGGAGTTCGTGCCGGGCGGCATGGCGCTGGTTGCTTCTGATGGCGGCCTGTCGAACAAAATATTTGTTGAGCCGCGCCTGGATGACGTGGGTATTTTCGCGCAAAGCACGGCAGGCACGCAGTTCACGCTGCTCGATGGGCCGGAACAGGCCGACGGGCATACATGGTGGCGCGTGCGGCGGACCGACGGCGTTGAAGGATGGGTTGTAACGGATGGACTGATGGGCAATCCAGCGTAGCGCCCGGCGCGCAGTGACAGTACATACATTGCTTAGCACACAAGAACAGGAGCTGGACCATGTCCAATGACCACGCCGATGAAACCGAGCGACAGATTACGTATGCCGCGTTGTCCGGGCTGTTTCTGTCGCTCTTTGCGGCCTTTGCGCTGCGCAACAAAAAATACCATGACTTTTTACAACTCAAGCCGTTTGACCTGGTCCAACTTGGCCTGGCGACCTTTCGGGTTGGCCGCCTGATCAGCTACGATCAGGTAACTGAACCGTACCGCCTGCCGTTCACCAAAACGGTCGAAGATTCGTCGGGTGCCGGCAAGACAACCGTGGCGAAAGGCAGCGGCGTGCGCCGCGTGATTGGCGAACTGATCTCATGCCCGATCTGTTCAGGCACCTGGGTGGCGGCGATTCTCGTCTATGGCATGGGGGTCGCGCCGCGCGCAACCCGCGCGTTTATTGCGATCATGAGTGCGACTGGCATGGCCGAGCTGCTCAATGCCGCGCAGGAGGCGCTGGAGTGGACCGGCCAGGAGCAGCGCAACGAAGTCGGCGGGCGTTCCAGCCGCTGACGCTTATTCGGTATCAATTGCCGCGGTCCAGTGCGCGATGTCGTCGGGTGACATGGCAACGTCGGCGTCGCGCCGCGCGTCGCGGTAGCCCCAGCGCGTCACATCGATCAAATACTGCTGGCGCGAGATCAGCGTTCCCTGACAGATTTTTTCATCTGGCGGCGTCGCGCGATCCTGTGCCAGCCAGTTCAGCAGTTCATCCAGCACCCATGCTGGAATCTGCTCCCGCTCCGACGGATAAATAAAATTGAACAGAATGAGGTGGCTGAGCAGCACGCGCCAGTGCGTGCCAAAGCAATTGACGAGGTGCCGCCAATCGATCTGCGTGCCGCGCGCCCGCAGAATATGCGCGACATCCGCGCCGTCGTAGCGTTCACGCTCCATGATCAGCGATTTGGTCCAGATCATTTCTTCGGCTGGCACCAACTTTACCGTATGGCCGAACACCTCGCCATCCACCGCATGGTCAAACCATTCGGCATCTACTTGCATCAGGCCATTGCCAGAGCTAAAAATAACGTCGATGAAATCGGAGCCGCAAAACGCCTTGCCGAGCCAGTGCGGAAAGGTAAGCTCGGTCATACAGCCCTGTTCGCCAAGCACGCCAAGCGTTCGCTCGGCATCCTGCTGCTGCACGAAGATGTCAAAGTCTTTGGTGTGGCGTTCGATGCCGGTATACACGCTGAATGCATACGCGCCGCCGACCATGAACGGGATGCTGCTCTGCTCCAGCGTGGTCAGCGTTTGTTGGTAAAACGCCAATGTTTGCGGCTCCAGCATGCCCGCGCCAGTATCTGCTGTCATATGTCTCGTCCTTTTCCTGTGCAACCGCCGTGCGCGGTGTAGCTGGGAAGAGGCAAAACATGTGCCATAAAGGCACGCATCTTGCCGACGTAGAGCAGCGCCAACGTGTAATTTGCCGCAGGGAGGTGCCGCACCATGACCAACACGCAAGCAACAATTCGTATTGCCGCTGTTTCGGATATTCATTGCAGCCGGACATCGCAGGGCACGCTTCAGCCATTGTTCAGCCAGGTCGCCGAGCTGGCTGACATCCTGATTCTGGCAGGCGATCTGACGGATTACGGCCTGGAGGAAGAAGCGCGCATCCTGATCGCAGAGATGGCTCCGGTGGCGCGCATGCCGACGGTTGCCGTGCTTGGCAACCATGATTTCGAATCCGGGCACCCCGAAAACGTGCGCGACATGTTGTGCGACGCGGGCGTGACGATGCTGGATGGCGAAACGTGCGAATTTCACGGCGTTGGGTTTGCGGGCATCAAGGGCTTTGGCGGCGGCTTTGGGCGCGGCACGCTCGGCTTCTGGGGCGAGCCAGCGACCAAAAGCTTTGTGCAGGAAGCGATCGATGAGGCGCTGAAGCTGGAAACGGCGCTGGCACGGCTGCGCAACGAGCGCCGCGTGGTGGTGATGCATTACTCGCCGATTGCCGCGACAGTCGCGGGCGAGCCGCCGGAAATCTTTCCGTTCCTTGGCTGTAGCCGCCTGGAAGAGCCGCTCATGCGCTACCCGGTCGACGTGGTTGTCCACGGCCACGCCCATGGCGGCTCGCCAGAAGGCCGCACCAGCGGCGGCATCCCGGTGTACAACGTCGCGCATGCGCTGCTGCAACGCGCGCTGCCCGACCGGCCAGCACTGCGCATGCTGGAAATGTCGCTTGCGCCTGAAAACACACCCGCACCGACGCGCTAGCCAATGGCATGCGTTTTGCTTTGTTTGACATAAGTGCTTGTACGCATGTTTAGGAGAGGAGACATTCCAATGGCGGACAACCAGACGAACAAAGATCGTTCGAATCCCATGCCGGCAAGTGTTGGCGGCGATGGCAGCGCAACCCACGCAGGCACCAATGCAGATGTAGCTGGCGCCATGCCGCACGGCAAAGGCAGCGACATTGCTGGGAGCCTGAAGCAGAAAGGTGCCGACGATGTTGGCGGCATGGGCACCGGCACAGCGCGTGGCAGCGGCACTGATATCGGCGGCAGCACCAATTCGACTACCGGCGGCGGTGGCACAGGCGGCATGGGCGGCGGCTTCGACACGAGCCTCGGTACCGCGGGCGCAAGTGACAGCCTGGGCAATGATCCTGGCGGCGGGCTGACCGGGGCATCCGGCGGGCAAGGCGCGGCCCGTCGCATAGCCACACCGCCGACCGCTGGTGGCGTGGCCGTCGATCCGGGGCGCGGGGCTGACCTCGGCGGCGAGGTTGGCATGGCGTCCGACAACGCAAGCGCAGGCATGAGCGGCGGCACCTTCGGCGGCACTCGCGAAAGCGATCTGGGCGGTGGGTTGAGCGGCGGCATGGCGAGTGGCATGGGCAAAGAGGTCAGCGGCAGCATGGGCAGCGGCAAAGGCGGCGACACCAACGCCGATCCGCGCCGCGAAGGCACGGGCCGCGCCATGGAGGGCGAGGAAGCCAACAACCTGAATACCTCCACGAACCATGGCGTGCGCGACATCCCCAACGAGCACGCCGAATAGCAAGGAGGACGCTATGGCAACCAAAGCAACCTGGAAGCCGCATACCGAGCATGGCACGCTCGATTCGGAAGAGCGCAAGGAACTTCCAGACAGTGTGTACGCCTTTCCCGAGCAGCGCAAGGAGCCGCTCACCGACGCATCACATGTGAAGAATGCACTCGCGCGCTTCGATCAGGTTAAAGATGTGTCCGACAAGGATCGTGATCTCGCCTTTGCGAATATTAAAAAGGCCGCCGAGCATTACGGCATCGACGTTGCCGAGACGAGTTGGCGCGAACTTGGCAAGCAGCCGCACACGAACAATCCTGCTCATTAAGTGATCATGAGGCGCGGAGATACGCTATGAACAGCAGTATCTCCGCGCCTTTTAGCATGGCGAAACGATGTAGCTGGCGTCACTCGCCTGCATAGCCACACATTGGGCGTAGAGTGGTAACAATGGGCTACTGACTTTGTGAAGCATCTATGGTTAAATAGGTCTGTGCTTTGTGTTTGCTCAGGAGACGTTCGTGGCTTCACGGTCAATTGTTCATGGTTCGCTGCCTGTTCCACAGACAGCCGCATTGCGCGTGCGCGGTCTCGCACTACCGCTCGTCATTGGGCTGTGCGCCGCGCTGCTCTGCACGGCCTGGAACATGCTCGCTGGCCGTATGGCGGGCGACTTTACATGGCCGCTGCGTGGCGCGCAGGTGCTGCTGCAAGGCAAGGATCCATACGCCGCGTCGCTTGCGCCGCTGCCGTACCTCGTCCAGGATCCCCTCTATTACCCGCTGCCGCTCGTCGTGTGCTTTATTCCGTTCGCATGGTTGCCCGATGCCATGGTTGGCGGGCTGGTATTCGGCATTATCACCGCCGTGATGGTCTGGGCACTACAACGCGCGCAAAAGCCGCTCTGGTGGTTCTTAACATCGCCCATGTTCGCCATGGCGCTCCTGAGCACAAACTGGTCGCCATTGATTCTGGCGTGCTACCTCGTTCCAGCCTTGCTGCCGTTTAGCCTATTCAAGCCCCAATTCTTGTTACCCAGTCTCGTGGTTTATCCACCAAAAGAGCTTCTTCGCGTCTGGCGGGGCTGGATGGTTATCGCTGTATTGACGGTGGCAAGCTTCATGATCTTCCCGGCATGGCTGCAAGGTTGGCTGCATGCCGTGGCACACGCGCACCATGATCCGCCGTCGCTGCTGATGCCGGTCGGCCCGCTGCTTCTGATCGCGCTGTTACGCCGCAAACGCCAGGAAGCGCGTTTTTTCCTTGTTTACACGCTTACCCCGCAACTCGTGCTCTGGTACGATCAGCTGCCGCTGCTCCTGGTGGCGCGCACGCGGCGCGATGTGCTGCTCATGAATGGCATGGGCTGGCTGGTTGGGTTGGCTGGCTGGCTGGTGTTTGGCTATTACTTTCTCGCGTCGCCGCTGATTATCCCGTTTTTAGGAACGTTTGTGCCAGCGCTGATTGTGATTCTGTGCGCGCCTCACCAGGTGGAAGCGCGCGCCGCAGTCATGCAGGATGCGCCTGCCGCGCCGCTGTAACCTCATCCAGATGTGGCGCGCGGCATGGCTCCGAGATAGGCCAGCAGCGCGGCGCTGGTCTTGATACCGGCGAAGAAGCGCTCGACTTCCATGTTTTCGTTGGGCGCATGGTTGGCCTCGTCGTGGTTGGCGTAAGGCACGACGAAGGCCGGCACGCCCAGCATCTTGGTGAATACGTAATCGGGCAGGCTGCCGCCCATGGCTGGCACGAGCAGCGGCTCCGCGCCCTGCGCGCTCACGATGGCGGCGCGGATCGGCGCGGTGAACGGCGAATCGAGCGGCGTCTTCGACGGCGCCATGCTGCCCTGCCGCACGACCTCGACTTCGGGCACGTGGCGGCGCACATGCGCTTCAACTTTCGTGAAAATATCTTCGGGATCCTGCGCCTCGACCAGCCGAATGTCGCACTTGGCGAACGCTTCATGCGGCAGCACGGTTTTAGAGCCGGGACCAGCATAGCCGCCATGAAGGCCGTTTATCGTGAGCGTCGGCCAGAGCGACAGCCGCTCGCCGAATCCGCGCTCGCGCGGCTGGTCGAATTCGCGCAGGCCAAGCTCAGCTTTGACCGCCTCGACATCAACCGGCAACGCGGCCAGCGCGTGGCGCTCAAGTTCGGTTGGCGGCTCGACCGCGTCGTAGAAGCCGTCGATTGTGATCTCGCCCTGCGCGTTCTTCATGGTCGCCAGCAGATGTACCAGCGTCCAGATCGGGTTGGGCGCGACGCCGCCCCAGTTGCCGGAATGCAGGTCGCGGTTCGCGCCGCGCGCCCGCAACTCGAACGACACGATGCCGCGCACGCCGAACATGATGCACGAGCGCCCGCTTTCATGCACTGGCCCGTCGGCGGTGATCACGAGGTCGGCACCAAGTTCGCTGCCATGCTCGCGGATGAACTGCGGCATGCGCGGGCTGCCGATCTCCTCCTCGCCTTCCAGCAGCAGCACGACATTGCACGGCAGTTTGGATTGCACCGCCAGCAGCGCCTCGATTGCGAGAATATGCGCGAAGTGCTGGCCGCGATTGTCGCCCACGCCGCGCGCGTAGATGCGCTCGTCGCGAATGGTCGGCTCGAACGGCGGCGAATGCCACGCCTCCAGCGGATCGGGCGGCTGCACATCGTAGTGGCCGTACAGCAACAGCGTTGGCGCGCCGGGCATCTCGTCGCGACGGGCCAGCACAACCGGCCAGCCAGCGGTCGGCACGGTGCGGGCGTTGAGGCCGATGCGCTGCAATGTGTCCACCAGGAACTCAGCGGTTTCGGCGATACCCTGCCCGTGCGCGCTTATCGCCGGGCGGCGCAGGTAGTCGAACAGGCGCGCAAGGTAATCATCGCGCTGCTGGTCTATGTGGCGATATACGGATGCAAGATCGGGCATGGCTGGCCTTTGTTTTGACACGGTGACAGGGTGACAACGAAAACCATGTCATGCTGACGAAGGAAGCATCTCCTTGCGAAATCGATGAGCCTCTTCGCTTCGTTCAGAGTGACAAGGCGACGCAACGAGACTCTTCGCTGCGCTCAGAGCGACATGGATGCAAAACTCACCGGCTGCCCGGTCTCCGCCGACTCAATCGCCGCATACATGAGCGCCAGGCTGCCGAGGTTGTCGCGCGCGGAGCAACTCGGCTCTACGCCGTCGGTGATGGCGCGCGCAAACGCATGCAGGCTGCCTGCTCGCCCAAGGTACGGCAGCTTTGGCAGCGCGAGCGGCTCAGCGGATTCGCCGAGCGGCGTGACCATTACGCGGTCATGGCTCGCGTCCAGGATGTTTCCGCCACGGCTGGTCCACGCAACCGCGCCCTCCGCGCACTCCATGATCCAATCGCCGCCCCAGGTCGTCTGTGGCTGCGGGCTGACCCAACTGCCGCGATAGCTCACCACCGCGCCGCCGTCGAACAGAATAGTTGCCACGGCGCTGGCTGGATCGCGAAAGGTACTCCATGGCGGATTCCATGCGTGGCAGGTAATCTCGGTCGGCTCCTGCCCAAGAACCATGCGCATCATATCGAAATGGTGAATTGACATGTCGGTTAGGAGCGGGTGCCACAGGTTGCGATGTCGTTCCGATGTTGTCGTGTTGACGTTACGGCGGAAGTCGAGCGTGACAAAACCGGGCGCGCCAAGCTCGCGGGTGCGGATGAGATCGGCGGCGGCCTGCACTGCCGGGTAGAAGCGGTAGTTCTGGCTGACCATGAGCACGCGCTGCTGCGCTTCGGCAACCTCGGCTGCCTCGCGTGCCTCGGTCAGCGAGGGCGCAAACGGCTTTTCGCACAGCACATGCTTGCCCAGCCGCAGCGCCTCAAGCGTGAGCGGCATGTGGGCGGGAAGCGGCGCGGTCACTAGCACGGCGTCTGCATCGACGCTATTGCAGGCTTCTTCCAGCGAGGTAAAATAGCGATTGGCGGGCAGGCTGGAAACCTTTTGCGCGAGTTTCGCAGAGGCGGGGTCAATCTCCACCGCCGCCACAAGCTCCACTTCCTTGACCGTCTTGATCACGTAGCCGGCCCAGTTGCGGCCCCAGCCGCCTAATCCAGCATGAATAAGTCGAATTGGCATGATCATTCCTTGTTACTATGCTATTAGAACAACGTTGTTTGTGTTGCTTGCGCCTTGCGCTCCTGCCCGTACGCCTCGATCTCCTGTAAAAAGCGCGACGGTTTGAGCTTCTGGCCGCGCGTGCGGCCTGCCGCCCACGAAAGGTACAGCAACTCGCCCGCGCGCGTCACGGCGACGTAGCACAGCCGCCGCTCCTCCTCAATGCCTTCCGGCGTCAGAATGCTGCGCTCGTGCGGCAGCGTGCCTTCTTCCAGCCCAACCACAAACACGATCGGCCATTCCAGCCCCTTGGCGGCGTGGATGGTCAGGAGTTGCACCTGGTCGCGCTCGTCCTCCTTGTCGTCGGCGCTGGTCAGCAGCGCGACCTCCTGCAAGAAGCCGCTCAGGTTGTCGTGCTCCTCGGTGGCGACCATCAACTCTTGCAGGTGCGCGCGGGCGTCGGGCAGTTCGTCGGGCGAAAGGCGCTCGGCCAGCGATTGCATGTAGCCGCTGCGTTCCAGTACGTCGGCCAGCAGATTGGCGGGCGGCATGGTGCCGGTCGCAAACTGCCGCCAGCGCGCCATGAGCGTGGCAAGCTGGCGTGCGCCCGCCGACGCTTTGGGCGTCAGTTCAGCATGGGCCGCCGGAGCGCTGAGCGCCTGCGAAAGCGGCACGCCTTCCTGCGCGGCCCAGACCGACAGCTTCGATAATGATTGCGCGCCCAGGCCGCGCGCGGGCGTGTTGGCGATGCGCGCCAGGCTCAGGTTGTCAGCCGGGTTGTTGATCGCCCGCAGATAGGCCAGCGCATCGCGCACCACCGCGCGGTCGTAGAATCCGGTGCCGCCGCGAATCTGGTACGGAATACGGGCGTGACGCAACGCGGACTCGAACTGGCGGCTCATGTGCTTGGTGCGGAACAGCACCGCACACTCCTTGAACGAGCGACCCTGCCGCGCGAGGTCGTTGATCGCGCGGGCGACCTGTTCGGCTTCCTGACGGCCATCGGGCGCGTCGAAGATGCGCAGGCAGCGCTCGTTCGGGCGCGGTACGGAAGCGGCCCGCAGCGCCATGGGCGGCACGGAGCGGCTGTGGCGGATGATCGCATAGGCCGCGTCGAGAATCGATTGGCGGCTGCGATAATTCGTCTGCAATTCGACCACCTGCGCCTCGGGGAAATCGTCGGTGAAGCGCCCGATGATCGTGTGGTCGGCGTTGCGGAAGCCGTAGATCGACTGCATACCGTCGCCGACGACGAACAGCGAGCGCGGGCAATTGCCATGCGGGCGCGACAGGAGTTCCAGCAGACCGTACTGGCTCGCGTCGGTGTCCTGGTATTCGTCGGTCAGCACATGCGTCCAGCGGTTCTGATATTCTTCCAGCACGTCTGGATGCGTGGTCAGCAATTCGTGCGTGAGCAGAATGAGATCGTCGAAATCGACGGCGTTGGCGCGCTCCAGCGCGCGCTGGTAGCGGCGGTAGCAGTGCGCCACAAAGCTATCCAGCGGCGTGGCGGCGAAGCGCGCAGCCATGCGCGGCGACATCAGGCGGCTCTTGGCGCGCGAGATATGCCGCAATATCTCTTGCGGCTCCAGCAGCATCGGCGGGCGCACGGTCGCCCCGTCGAGTGCTTCAGCGGCAAGCTGAAGCTGCTCATCCGCGCCGTAGATCGTGAAGTCGGCGGTGTAGTGCCGCAGCCGCCCGGGGATCTCGGCCCGCAGGATCTTGCCGCAGACCGCATGGAACGTGCCGGTCGTCAGGCCGCGCGCCCTGGCTCCGAGCAGCGCGCGCAGGCGGCTGCGCATCTCGTTGGCGGCCTTGTTGGTAAAGGTCAGCGCCAGAATGTTGGACGGCTTCGCGCCGTGCTGTTCGATCAGGTGGGCGATACGCAGGGTGAGCACGCGGGTTTTGCCGCTGCCCGCGCCCGCACGCACAAGCACCGGCCCGACCGGCGCGGTGACGGCGGCGCGCTGCTCTGCGTTCAGGGATGCAAGATAGGTCATGATTCATTTCGATGTGTATGTGGCGATTTCCGATTGGCGCTCAGGGAGCGCAGGTAGTATACCAGAGGATGGAAAAGATCATTTACCAGCTACCAGGTCGAGCGCATAGTAATATACAAAGATGGTTATAAACTACCTTCCATTGCTCTTGTCCGGGCGAGGATTGATGCGGAGGAGGAGCATCAACTCGATAAGTCCTGCCCTTAGCGGTAACGATTAAATAGCTTTCTCCTCCACAATCAAAGCAGCCAGGCACTTTAATGAGACTCCATCGTCTAGGATAGCGAATGATATCGAATTGATTAGCTGCAACAACTTGATATAATGCATCTACTTCTTCAGGCTTCAATGTGCATGTGCGTAACGTTTCCTTATACTCCTAGTCCTGCTGCCATATTTGACATGTCTCTGCCGAAACATTAACTCTTATTTTACCATTGGGCCATACTGATGAGGAAATATACGTTATTGTGAAATCAGGCGGGCGTGTACGCGGTAGGGCGCTCACAGGCGAAAGGAGCTTTCTGATAATCCACAATCCACCAAAGCGCTCCACTTAGTAAAAAGAGCATAGTGAACACGACAAGTCGTGGATGCGCCACTCGGATGATGCGGGATAGTGGTGGCAAAGTGTAAATTCTTTCTATGGAACCTGCGGAATCTTCAGCATGGTAGCACGAGGGGCAAGACTCCATTCCGCATCCCCCTGCACTTTTGAGTTATATATTTTCTATAGCAATTATAGCAGAGAAGGTCAACAAAAAAGGGCAGGAGGCTAACCCTCCTGCCTGCGTGCATGCGCTACTCATCTTTGCGCCCTAGCAGCGCCACTGCGCCAAGAATGCAAAAGCCTGACAGGCTCAGTGGCGCGAGAATCGGTGGCGGAATGGGCCGCCCATTGTCTCGTGCCTCCGGCGGGCGCTGCGGCGGCGTGCCACGCTCGCTCTGCGCGGCAGGTGGTCCTTCTCGCCCTTCCAGGCGATCCCCGTTGTGCAGGAATGTTCCGAGCACGCCCGCGAGCGACAACACCAGCAATAGAATCGCCAGTGTCCGGCGTCGTGATCCCGTCGCGCCAATCCCCAGAAATGACACGATTGCGCCAATCACCGTCGTAGCAAGCCCAATAAGCTGCAATCCATGATAATGTTGGTATCATATCAACAATTCAAGGAACAACAAGACGAAGCCGAAACCAATCATGGCCATCATCAATCCATGAAACCGCCGCTGGACGAACGTTTGCAGGGTTGTCACCATACGCGCATGCTCCTTTTTTACCTTTCATGGGAGAGATACGCATAATGGATACCCCATGTATGCCTGCATTGCCTGGCGCTCATCAAATTCTCAGAATAACGCCGCTGCTAGAGCGCCACCCATGCATTAGTCTTTGCGCTCGCCACAATCGCTTCCAGCACGCGCATGTTGGCGACCGCGTCTTCGAGCGGCGTCGGCACAGCGGCGTCGTTGAGGATCGCCTGTGAAAACAGATCGCCCTGGAGCGTGTACTGATCCACGGTGTCGAACACGATCTCGTCAATTGTTCCGTCGTGCTGGTGCCACATGCGGCATGGCCGGTCGGGCGGCGCGTTGAACGGAATCTCGATCTCGATTCGACCAGTTGTGCCAAAGATATTGACGCGCTGGTAGGGCGTGAGTTGCGTCGAGCATGTAAAGGTCGCCGTGCCGCTGCCAAAGTCGAGCATGCTTGAGGCTAGCCGGTCGGTGTTGAACTGCGGATCGTACTCAATCAGGCCGCAGACCCGCTGTGGCTCGCCGCCGAACACGAAGCGCGAGAGCGAAATGTTATAGCAGCCAATGTCCATCAGGCCGCCGCCGCCGATCTCGGCCCTGTTGCGGATGTTGTTCGGGTCGGCATTGAAGTACGAAAAGAACGAATGAACTGTGCGCAGCTCGCCGATTGCCCCCGATGTAATCAACTCCCGCGCGCGCTGCCACTGCGGGTGAAAGCGGTACATGAATGCTTCCATGACCTTTACGTTCGGGTGCTGCTTTGCCGTGTCGAGCAGCGTCTGCGCCTCGGCCGATGTGAGCGCAATCGGCTTCTCGCACAGCACATGCTTGCCCGCCTCAATTGCCTTGATCGACCATGGCACATGCAGGTGGTTCGGCAGCGGGTTGTAGATGGCGTCGATGTCGGGGTCGGCCAGCAGTTCCTCGTAGGAACCGTAGGCTTTGGGGATACCCAACTGTGCCGCCGCGGCCTGCGCGTTCTGTAGATTGCGCGATGCAATTGCCGCGACCTCGATTGACGTTCCCTTTTGCATAGCCGGAATGACCTTGCCGGTGCCGATGTTGGCGGTGCTGAGCACGCCCCAGCGTACTTTGTTCATAGGTATGCTCCTCATGTCAATACGAAAATAGGATTACCGTCCGTAGCGACAGCCCTTGTGGCTGTCGTGCAGCATGGTGACGGCACCCACGAGGGGTGCCGTCACTATATATCACATTAACCTGGCAGCATGGGCATGGCGCGCAGCCGCCTGCCGGTCGCCGCGAAGATCGCGTTGCAAATCGCGGGCGCAATGCCGATGATCGGCGTCTCGCCCGCGCCCGTCGAAGGTAAATCTTTACGGTCGAGCAGCACGACCTCGATTGGCGGGGCATCGCCGAAACGCGGCACCCGGTAGCGCGAAAAGCGGTCGCTCAGCACGCGCCCGTTCTCGAACGCAATCGCCTCGAACAGCGCGCCGCCCAGTCCTTGAATAATCGCGCCTTCGATCTGATTGCGCAGCCCGTCCGGGTTCACAATCGCGCCGCATTCGAACGCCTGCACCACCCGCACGATCGTGATGTCGCCGTTTGCGTCCACAACCACTTCCGCGCAGCATGCCACATAGCTGCCCTTCTCCGTGCCGCCCGCGATGCCAAAACCATGGCCGGGCGCGGGTGTCGCAGTATTCCAGTCGAAGCGCTCCGCCGCAGCCTGAAGCACGGCCCGCAGCCGCTCGTCCTTCAGGTTTTTCAACCGAAACGCCAGCGGGTCCATGCCGACGGCGTGCGCCAGTTCGTCCATGTGCGTCTCGCGCGCGAAGTGATTGGCCGTCGCGGCCAGCGCGCGGTAGGAACCGGGGCGCAGCGGCGACTCAGTTGGATGAAAGGCGATCCGCTGGTTCGGCACGTAGTAGGGCGTGCGCATGCCGACCGGGCCGGACGTGTAGTTATGGAACTCCCAGGCGGTGATCGTGCCGTCGTCCCGCACTGCGCCGGTGATGTCGATTACGCCAGCCGGGCGGAAATAGGCCCATGTGAACTCCTCCTCGCGCGTCCAGATCAGCTTGACCGGCACGCCCGCGCCGCGCGCCAGCCGCGCTGCTTCAATGGCGGCTTCGCCGGTGTGCTTGCCGCCGTAGCCGGAGCCGGTGTCGGGCACAATCACGCGAATCTGCTCTTCGGGCATGCCAAAG
>DASTWM010000389.1:0-9381 GCA_035765855.1 Roseiflexaceae bacterium | reverse complement strand
CGCAGTTTCAGAAATCGGTGAACATACCATTGCTCGATCTGCGCTTCGTCGGCATCCACATAAATCGAAAAATCAAAGAAGTCGGACACAAAGACTTGCGACGCGCGATTCCCGTTGTCGGTCGCATGCTGCAACACGTTCAGACCCTCGATAATCATGATGTCGGGACGATCAACCACCTGCACGGCGTCGGGAATGATGTCGTACGACAAGTGCGAATAGATTGGTGCCGTCACATGCTCGCGGCCCGATTTGACATCTGACACAAATTGCACCAGCCTCCGCAAATCGTAGCTTTCGGGAAAGCCTTTGCGATGCATGATGCCGCGCTCCTGCAACACGCGGTTGGGGTACAGAAAGCCGTCGGTCGTAACCAGATCAACGCGCCGATGCTCGGTCCAGCGGCTGAGCAGCGCCTGCAACAAACGCGCGGTCGTGCTTTTGCCCACCGCAACGCTGCCCGCCACGCCGATGACATACGGCACCTTGGCGGCTGGCTTGCCGAGAAAATGGTCGGTCACCTGGTACAGATTCTGCACAGCGACGACATACAGGTTCAGCAAGCGCGCCAGCGGCAGGTAAATCGCCTCGACCTCCTGCATGGAAAGATCTTCGTTCAAGCCCTGAAGCGCGCGCACGTCATCGGCCGTCAACGGCATGGGCGTTGTGTTACGCAGATCCGCCCATTGTTCGCGCGAAAAAATGATATACGGCGAGAACGCGCCTAATGTACGATCTGTGTCAGGCACGGCTGATTGTGGCTGCATAACACGCTTTCTGCATCATTATTTGAAGAATATGTATCACAAAGGCCTGGTGTCCTTTGTGAGCTTCGTGGCTATGATTCAACGGTCGCCGCGCTCACGCGCATGTTGTCAATCAATCGCGTCGCGCCAAAGCGCACCGCCATCGAGAACAGCGCGCCATTTGGCCCCACCATATCAAGTTCCTGCAATGTGTCTGGGTCGGCCACGCTCACATATTCCACCTGCGCCAGCGGCTCGGCGGACAGCACAGCGCGCATGGACTGCCGCAGTGCCTCGCCATGGCGCTCGCCCGCCGCGAACTGCCGCCGCGCTGCCGCGAGCGCGCGGTACAGCACGGGCGCAGCTGCGCGCTGCTCCGGCGAAAGGTATACATTGCGGCTGCTCATGGCGAGGCCGTCTGGCTCGCGCACCGTCGGCACAATCACGATGTCAAGCGGCATGTTGAGGTCGCGCACCATCTGGCGAATAACAACCGTCTGCTGCGCGTCCTTCTGACCGAAGTAGGCGCGCGTCGGCTGCACAATGTTGAACAGCTTGCAGACCACCGTAGCGACGCCCCGAAAATGGCCGGGCCGCACCGCGCCTTCGAGCGGCACGGTGACGTGTTCGACATCGACATAGGTATGGTAGCCATCGGGGTACATCTCGGCCAGGCTCGGCGCGAACACCAGATCAACGCCTTCATGTTCAAGCAGCCGCAGATCGCGCTCGACATCGCGCGGGTAGCGCGCAAAATCTTCGTTGGGGCCGAACTGGGTCGGATTAACGAAAATACTGACGGCGACGGCGTCATTCTCGGCGCGGGCATGGCGCACCAGCGCGAGATGCCCTTCATGAAGATAGCCCATGGTCGGCACCAGCCCGGGCGCGCCAACCGCCGCCCGCGCCCGCCGAACATCGGCAACCGTTTCAATCACCTGCATGGTGTTATGTCTCCCACCCTCTTACGCGTCGTCAAGTCCTTCAAGCGCCTGCTGCAACTCGCGTTCGTCCATGGTCGAGCCATGTTCGCTGGTCGGGAAGCTGCCAGAACGCACGTCGGCGGCGTAGCTTTGCAGCGCGGCCGTAATTGTCTCGGCAAGCTGCGCGTAACGGCGGGCGTGGCGCGGCACGAAATCGGTGTACAAGCCCAGCAGGTCATGCCAGACCTGCACCTGCCCGTCGCACTCTGGCCCGGCACCAATGCCAATCGTGGGAATACGCAGCCGCTGCGTGATGGCGCGTGCGAGTGGGGTCGGCACCAGCTCCAGCACCAGCGCGAACGCCCCGGCCTGCTGGAGCGCCAGCGCGTCTTCCACCAGGCGGCGGGCCTGCGCGGCGCGGCGGCCCTGCACCCGAATGCCAAGCTGATTAACCGACTGCGGCGTGAAGCCGATGTGCGCCACCACAGGAATCCCAAGATCGACCAAACGCCGCACAATCGGCGCGACGGCTGCGCCGCCTTCCAGCTTCACCGCCTGCGCGCCAGCCTCCTGCAAAATGCGCCCGGCACTGCGGATCGCCTGCTCCTCGTTGGTGTACGTCAGAAATGGCAGATCGCCAACCACCAGCGCCTGCGCGCTGCCGCGCACCACCGCGCGCATGTGTGGCAGCATCTCGTCGAGCAGCACAGGCACGGTGGTATTGTGACCAAACACAACCATGCCCATGGTGTCGCCCACCAGAATCATGGGAATGCCAGCGCGATCAACCATTTGCGCCGATGTATAATCGTACGCCGTAACCATCACAATGCGCTCGCCGCGCTGTTTCATTTTCTGAATATCAAGAATGGTTGTTCGCACCACACGCCTCCCTATTCCACCTGAATCATCAGCGGTGACTGATTCGTGAGTGATTGATTCTAGCACAGTTCCCCTTTCTGCACCAAGCTATGATCAATCTGTGGTATTGTAGCGCCAGCAGAAGAACCCAGCGCAAAGGAGCGCTCCATGCCCGCGACCTACACCGCTGAACGGTCGATCATGTGGGCTTTTCAACGCACGCGGCGCGCCACCGCCACCAGCCGCGCCGCCGAAGCGCCCGGTTAACCGGATCTGGGCGCGCTGGCGGTTGGACGGGCTGCCGATGTGATTGCAGTGCGCGGCAACCTGCTTGAACATATTCATGCGCTGTGGGATGTGGCGATGGTTGTCGCGCGGGGCGACTGGCATGTATAATAGCACGTATGCACGCGTGTCCGTATTGTTATTGAAATATCACACAACTGTTATCCTGAGTCATGCCAATTGTCTGCTGTATCGACGTTGTATGGTATAATTGGATCGCGTATAAGCTACATCTCAGCCCAACAACGATACGGGAGAAGAGCGAGTTGATTTCATGACCCAGCTTGGCGAGCGCTTACGAACGGCGCGCGAAGAACAGGGCATCAGTATTTCGCAGGCTGCTGTCGAAACGCGCATCTTACAACGCTACCTGATTGCACTTGAGGATGGAGACTACCAGCACCTGCCGGGCGACGTGTACGCGCGGGGCTTTATCCGTAATTACGCAACGTACCTTGGCCTTTCGGCAGAGGAACTGATAGAATTATATCGCCGTGAGCGCGGCATTACCGACCAGATTCGCGTGGTTCCCGCCACGTCGTCGCCGCGCATCCGTGGCTTGTTTGTTCCAAGCTTTTTCGGCGTCTTTTTTGTCGTTCTTATTCTGGTCGGGCTGGGCTACCTGGCCTTGAGCGCGACGAACAATATTGGGCAAGGTATGATTGCCGAGGCACCCACCAGCACGTCGGTGCCGACGCCGACGAACCTGCCGACACCGCCGCCCGCGCCGACCGGAGAAACACAGTCAGTGCTGGCTGTTACGCCGACTGCACCGAGTGCGCCGCCAGATACCGCGGGCGGTGCCGCGCCAACGCTTGCGCCAACGGCAACACCGCAAGCCGCGCCGATTGTTGTCGAGGTGCGCATTCAGGAAGGGGATAACCCGGGCTCATGGATGCGCGTCGACCGCGATAATGAAACAACGCAGCAGCGCGTGTTCAAGCCCGGCGAATCGGTTACGGTCGAGGCCCAACGCAACGTCACCATGGTCATCGGTAATCCAGGTGTCGTTTACATCACGGTGAATGGTCAGCCGTACGGATCGGGGCCGGTCGGGCAGCCGGGCGTGCCGTTCACATTCGTCTGGCCGCAGCAGTAATCGTTCGTCGGCACGATGATGGCAGCGGGGGCCACGGTCCCCGCTTTGTTATGTGGAGAGAGATTATGGCAGCAGAAAGCACATTTGATGTTGTTTCTGAGTTCGACCGCCAGGAGCTTGTGAATGCGGTCGATCAGGCGCAGCGCGAGGTGCATACCCGCTACGATCTGAAAGATACGCACAGCGAAATTGAACTTGGCAAAAGCGAGGTGACGATCACCAGCGATGCCGAGTTGCACCTTGCTGCCGCGCGCGACATATTGCAGACCAAGGCGTTACGGCGCAACCTGTCGCTCAAGATCTTCAAGTACAACCCGGTGGAAGAGATCAGCGGCGGGCGCGTGCGCCAGGTGGCGACATTGCAGCAGGGTATTGCTGACGATGTGGCAAAGAAGATTCAGAAGCTGATCAAGGATCAGTTCCCCAAAGCGCAGGCGCGCATTCAGGGCGACAGTGTGCGGATCGGCAGCAAGAGCAAAGACGAACTTCAGGGCGTCATTCGCCTCCTGAACGAGCGGCAGGACGATTTTCCCGTGCCGCTGCAATTTACCAATTACCGTTAGGAATTTGCCACAGAGAGCACAGAGAACTCAGAGGATACGTGTTGAGAAATGATGGAACTTCGTTGCTAACGTTTATACATACATAATCCTCTGTGTCCTATGTGTTCTCTGTGGCTGAGAAAACATGAAATATCACATTATTACACTCGGATGTCCGAAAAACAGCGTTGATAGCGAAGGCATGAGCGGCATTCTCGCGGCGCAGGGCCACCGCATGGTCGGCAGCCCGGCAGATGCCGACGTGGTCATTGTCAACACATGCAGCTTCATTGCCGCCGCGCGCGACGAAACACTGAACGTGCTGCGTGGCATGGCCGCCGAGAAGACGCCCGGCCAGCAGTTGATTGCTGCCGGGTGCATGGCCGAAAGCCACAGCGATCTCGTGCGGGCTGTGCCGGGCGTGGACGCGGCGCTTAGCACGCGCGAGTGGATGCGGATCGGCGAAGTAGTCCAGCAGCCGTCAGCTGGCAGCGCGCAGGCGGCAGCAACCACAAAGATGAACAATGCGCTGTTCATTGACCTTCAGCCTGTTGTTCACCACACAGCAACTATCGACCTTGAACCAGCGCGGCCAACTGGCGACAGCCAACCGGCAACTGATGACCTGCGCGTTCCCGGTGCCTACGCCGACTGGCGCACCGCACCGATCCGCCGCACGGTCAGCGGGCCGTCGGCCTATCTGAAAATCTCGGATGGATGTAATCTGCGCTGCGCGTTCTGCACGATTCCTTCGTTCAAGGGCGACATGCGCTCCAAAGCAGTCGGCGCGATTCTGGGCGAGGCGCAGGAGCTTGCGGCGCAGGGCGTGCGCGAGATCGTGCTGATCGCGCAGCACCTGACCGATTACGGGCGCGATCTGCGCATGAAAGATGGTCTCGCGACGCTGCTCGACGAATTGTGCGGCGTGCTGCCGAGCGACGTGTGGGTGCGGCTCATGTACGCCTATCCGCACGGCATTTCCGAGCGCCTGATCGAGACCATGGCCAGGCATCCGCAGATCTGCTCGTACCTCGACATGCCGTTGCAGCACGCCCACCCGGCCATGCTGCGCCGCATGCGCCGCCCGCCCGACACCGACCGCACCAAAGCCATCATCCGCGACATGCGCGCCGCTATGCCCGATCTGGCAATCCGCTCGACATTTATTGTCGGCTTCCCCGGCGAAACGCGCGAGGAGTTCCAGGCACTGATGGATTTTCTGGAGGAAGTGCAGCTTGATCGCGTCGGCGTGTTCCGCTACTCGCAGGAGCCGGGCACTCACGCCGCAACACTGCCGGATCAGGTGCCAGCCAGAACAACCGAGCGGCGCTGGCACCAGATCATGCAGTTGCAGCAGGAGATTTCGCTCAACCGCAATCAGCGCTTGGTCGGGCGCGCGCTCACCGTGCTGGTCGAGGGCGAGGGCGAAACGGACGACGGTGAGCCGCTGGTGGTTGGGCGCTCGTTCCGCGACGCGCCAGAAGTCGACGGGCAGGTATTTGCGTGG
This sequence comes from Roseiflexaceae bacterium, assembly GCA_035765855.1. Lineage (GTDB taxonomy): Bacteria > Chloroflexota > Chloroflexia > Chloroflexales > Roseiflexaceae > DASTWM01. The sequence goes on along the minus strand of DASTWM010000389.1, from coordinate 3,418 downwards.
GGGCATGCGCCGGTCGGCAGCTTTGTGACGGTTCAGATTGAACAGGCGACGGACTACGATCTGTGGGGCAGGCTAATATAGCACAAAAACAAAGAACAAAGAACAAAATCGATTTGTTCTTTGTTCTTTACTCTTTGTTCTCTGTTCCTTCGTCCGTCTCTCTTCACGCAGCGAGGCGCGACTGGAGCGAGCGCTGAAGTTTTTTCAACTCGTTCGGATCGTTGCGGGCGAAATAGTCGATCATGTAATCGACGGCAGTGTCGCTATAATCTTCAAGCAAACCGTCGAGCACCTGCTGCACCACCATGGTCACGAACTCGCCTTCGCTGATCGCGGGCGTGTACACATAGGCCAGCCCTTCGCGGTGGCGGTTGAGCACGCCCTTTTCGGCCAGGCGGCTCATGGTCGTCATGACGGTCGTGTAGGCAATTTCACGCTGCTGCGACAGCTTGCGGTGAACCTTTTTCACAGTGCTCCGGTCGTCCTGCCAGATGACCTGCATAATCTCAGTTTCAAGCGGGCCAAGCACTTTGACCAAGCCATCCCGGGAGGGGCTGAAACGAAAGCGCATGTTGAGTGGCATTGGAAAACTCCTTTCGTGCGGTGTACCCGCATGTCTGACGTGTTCTTCTATGAGCGATCGCTGCGTTGTGTTGCACCATATGTATGCGTGCAGTTCTTATTGCCTAGTGTACTAGGACGGTACGCACGCAACAAGAGGTTTTGATTACCAGGCGGTTACATAAGGTTACAGCGAGATTACACCCGTTTGTCGTACGAGCGAGAGGAAGCATGAACCCATCTCATCCACGCGAGTTAGTGCAGAACGCTATGCGCGAGGCATTTCCTGAGGCCGAAGCACGCGTTGCCGAATTTTATGGCTTGCAGGAATATCACCTCGGCTGGCGCGACGAGCGGTTGCAGCCAGCGTATTCCGATCCCGGCAAGTTGCTGCGCCCGGTGTTCTGCCTGTTAAGCTGCCAGGCCGTCGGCGGCGACCCGCGCCAGGCGCTGCCGCTTGCCGCCGGAATTCAACTCATGCACGACTTTTCGCTCATTCACGACGACATTGAGGATCAAAGCGACACGCGACGCGGGCGACCGACCGTGTGGACGAAGTGGGGCATGGCGCAGGGCATCAACACCGGCGATGGCATGCTGATCGTGTCGCACCTGTCGCTGCATCGCATGGTTGAAGCGGGTGTGCGCCCGGAAATCGTGCTGGATGTGCTGCATCGCTTCGACCAGACCGTGCTCAGCGTGTGCGAAGGACAGTTCCTCGACATCAACTACGAGGGTAATCTCGCGATCAACGAAGACGATTACCTTTCCATGATCAGCCGCAAGACCGCCGCGCTGATCGCCGCATCGACCGAGCTCGGCGCGCTCGTTGGCGGAGCCGATGACAAGACCGCGCAGGCCATGTTCGATTTCGGACAGAATCTTGGGCTGGCCTTCCAGATTCAGGATGATGTGCTCGGCATCTGGGGCGACCCGGAGGAGACCGGCAAACCGTTTGCCGCCGACCTGCTGCGCCGCAAGCTCAGCCTGCCAGTCATTCACGCGCTGAATTCCTCGGAGCGCGAGGAACTGGCACGCCTGTATCAGAAGCAGGAAACAGCGCCGGGCGACATCAGCACGATGCTCGATATTCTGGAACGTACGGAGTCGCGCCGGTACGTCGAGCATGTGTCAGAGCAATACCATTGTCGCGCCATGGCTGCCCTTGACGCAATCGAAAACGGCGATTCCAGAGCGCTCGCTGAGATGCGCCGGATCGCCGAAGGGCTGCTCAAGCGTAGAACGTAATACACAGAAATTTATGCATGTCGGTCTGATGTTGTCTCATGCTTGAGCATGTCGACGTACTCCCCGCTCACCTGTTGCATCTGCTCGGCTTCTTCCCTGACGAGACCGTTCAAATACGTAATCGCGTCGACCAGCGGTTCAAGTTGGCGCGCCTCGCGACTTGCCGCCGCCCATTGAATGCTTTCCTGCCGAATACGCCGCGTGCCATGGGCCGTGAGCGCAAAGCCGAGCAGCAAGCTGCTCCAGCCGAGCAGCGGCGCATGGCTGGCGGTATGCGGAAGATTGTTTGACTGCATAATCGGCGACTCAGGAGTAGCTGTCACCACGCTCGTCGCGCTGGCGCTGGCTGCCGTTGGAAGCTGCTGATTTTCGCCATGCGGCGCGGTGAATACATCGTCGGGCAGCGGCACGCGCGACGGCGTGCTGGCTGGTGCTGTGGCGACTGGAGCGCTTGTCGGCGCTGCTCCAGATGTCACACGTGTTGCCGGTGCGGCGCTCGGCAGCGCTTCTGTAGCGGCGTGCGCGATGACGTTCGGCTTAGATGACGATGTGTCGGCAGGCGTGCTGCCCGGCGCGACAGCATCATGGTTCGCCTCCGTCGGCACAGGCGATATGACAGGAACGGCTGTAGATGAAGGCTCCGGCGTGCTGGCTGGTGGCGTGGTCGCGGACGGCTCCGGCGTGCTGACTGGAACAGACGGCGATGATACAGCGGCGGATCCATGCACGTCAATCGCTACCGGCTCGGAAGCGACGGTATCGCTCACGCCTGCGCGCGCCACCGCCTGGCTGACGAGCTTGCCACCCGCTGGCGCGTCGGGCCGCACCTGCGCTTCAATGTTGATCACTGCTGGCGTGCCGTGTTCTACATGAATTGTGCAGACCACCGGCACAGCTACCGCGCATGTGCCGCTGCTGGCGCTGGCACTTATGGCTTCGAGGTGCGGATCGAGTTCGATCTCTACGCGCGCGGTACCCGCCGCCGTGCTGCCATCCACGATTGCGGTCAAATTGGTGTGCTGCAAAGGTCGGGCATGCGTGGCAGCGGCGCTCATGGTGATCGTTAGCGGGGCTTCGTCCGCAAGCGCCGTAGGAGAAACCAGCGCGAGCGTCGGCGTAACCAACGCATCCGGTTGTTCTGTCAATGCAAGCGTAATCGTCGGTGTGACAAGCGCCGTTGGCTGCACTGTTGGCGTAACCAGCGCGGTTGGCGCAACCACAGGCGAGTTCGTGGACACGAGCGTCGCGGTTGGCTCATCAGTTGCCGACGGCTCCGCTGCAATCGTCGACTCAACACTTGCCTCATCTGTGGCTGACAGATTAGTCGGTTTGACGGAAGGCTGCGTTTCCGCGGCCGTCGGTTCATCAGTCGCCACATCAGTTATGGCAGCTCTAAAATCTGTTGGAGAAACAGGATCCGGTGATATAGTTGGCTCAGCGGTAGTTCCAGGCGTTGGCTCCTGCGAGCGGGCGGAGAGCGGCGACAGCAGAAACACCGCGCCCAGCAGCATGAGCAGCACACCCGATAGAATCTGGCTGTACGTGCGGCGGCGAACATGATATGCTTGTGACCGAAACTGCATGCGGGCGTGCTCCGACAATCGCTATT
>DASTWM010000388.1:0-11917 GCA_035765855.1 Roseiflexaceae bacterium | reverse complement strand
CGCCGATCTGCGGCGGCTGCGGCGCGACCTGAAGCGCGGCGCGGGACTCGATCCTGACGGGGTCGAAGGCATGCCGGAACCGCGACGGGAGGCGTTGCAGAGTGCAGAGTGCAGAGTGCAGATCGAGGCACGCACAAATGTGTGTGATCCAATTGTTGAGCAGTTGTGGCTTATAGATGCGGATGAGAGCCAGTGGAAGCAAGCGAGCGAATCTATTGGCCAGTTTGCCAGTCACGTTGATATCATTGCGCCATCGTCATTCGTCGTTCGTCGTTCGTCGCTCATGCAACGTGCAATCGAGCTGAATCCCTCGACCATCTTCGACATCTATCTGCTGGCCGACGAGCCGCCCGCACCCGACGAGCTACGCGCGTGGCACGATGCGCTGCCGTACCAGCCCGGCTACCTCGACCGCGTGGCTGTGTACAGCCGACCGGAACCAGCACCAGCGCACCAGCGGGTCAGCCCGCGCTGCTTTCTGGTGTTGCCATGGACCGCCAGCGCCGAGCCAGAAGCGTATTGCGGCGTGGCGGAGATTATCTGGCGCTTCACGCTGGCAGATGGCGAGGCCGTGCCGTTCCACGCCTGGGCGGCAGCGGGCGGCGCGGGCATCGCGCTTGATTTCGCGGCGGGTTGCACAGATGCATATCAGGCGCAGGTGCTGGCGGATGCGCGGGCATGGGAACAGGAGACGGGGCGCGTGGTGTGGCGCATGTGAATGCACGAAAGAGGCACAAGAACAGGACAAGCTGAACGGACGACAGGATGAACAAAAGCCTGTTACTTATCAGTTATCGTGTCATGGCAAGCCTCGGTTTACAATTATCAATGCAGATAATCTATCAGCCGCTCGATCCACAGCGCCACGCTCTGCCCGATGATGAACAGCAGCGCGACGGCGACAACCAACCGCGCCGCATGGCCGCGCCGCCACAGCACAGCCAGCAATAGGCCGCCACCCAGACACAGCGCTGGATACAGGAAATGCTGCCAGCGCACGGCCTGGTTGGCGAATAACAACAGGCCGAACGAGAGCAGCGTGCCGAGCCACCATGCGCCGAGCATGAATCGCAGCCACACACCCTGCGACGCACGCCCGGCCAGCAGCATGCCAAACGCCCCCAGCCCAATGAGCAGCGGGCTGATCACCAGCAAGTGGCCCTGCCGCACGATTTTTCCGCCGATGCTCAGCGCATCGGCTGGGGTTTGCGCGCCACCAGCAAACCGCTCAGACAGTAGCTGTGCGAAGGCCGAATAATAGAACAGCGCCACGAATGCCACTGCAACGATGCCCATGAAAACCAGCGGCACGAACGAATGGCGCGATTGTGGTGTGAGCAGATAAAGCAGGCACAGGCTCGCCAGCGTTGCCGCCAGCGAGATCGTCACGCCGAGATGGCCGAGCAGCGCGATGCCAAGCAGCGCCAGCGCCACCGCAAACCTGCGTCCATGCAGGAGCGAACCTGTGTGTTCGCCCGCATGACCGCGTTCGCCCGCACCGCCAATCGCCAGCAGCGCCAGCAGCGGCATGGCCATGCCTTGCCCGAAGATGTTCGCGAATTCGCCAATCGAGAACGAATCGAGCAGCGGCGTCGGCGCGATGTAGAGCGCGGCACCGAACAATGCCGCCCGCTGGCTCGCGCCCGCCCGCCGCAGCATGGACCACAGCAGCCCGACAACAAGGCTGTCCAGCAGCGCGTTGCCGATTTTTACAAGTAATTTGCGGCCGTCATCATTCACTGGCAACAAAAGCTGGCCGGGCGCGAGCACAAGATACTGGCCGGGCGGGTAGGGTGCCTGGCCGCCGCCCGCTTCCGAAGGCAGCCCTTCCGTGAAGTAGACGTTGCCGACGGTGAATTCCTCGACGTTATTTGAATTCAGGCCGATGTCGCTGAAAATCGTGTGCGGGTACAGCGTGCCGCCCAGCCGCAGGGCGAAAGCGAGCACAACAAGCAGGACGACGCTTCGTGACACGATGACACGATGACACGATGACACGATGACATTCGCTCTTCGTGCGTCGTGCGTCGTGCGTCGTTGCTCAATCTGCAATCTGCAATCTACAATCTGCAATAACACAACCGCCAACAGGTAGCAGCCCGCCAGCAGCGGCAGCAGCGCAGGCGTAAAGATCGTGAGCCACATGCGCCACGCGGCGAGCAGCAGCGCCAGCAGTGCGGCCAGCGCTAGCGCGCATGCGCCCGCCCAGCGCTGCGCCGCACCCAGCCGCCGCGCCATGCCGTAGCACAAGGCGACGCAGCCAGCCAACCAGCCGAACTGCGCCCACGACGGCCATTGCAAGCCGGTGGGCAACAGCGAAATTGCGTGCATGCGGAAGCCGAGCGAGCGCGGGTCGTTCGGCGCGGCATATGGTTCGGTTCGGAATTGGAGTATCAGGTTGCCAAGCTGGTCTGGTTGGGCCAGAAAGCGGTAGATACGCGGTGTTTGGCGGGCAATTGCGACGTTGACGGTGTTCGTGCCGTCGCTCCAACGACTCTGCGTTGGCCGATCGGCTGGTTGCCCGCTGGCGCGCACCTCGACCAGCCAGTGCCCGCTGCCAATACCGGGAAAGGCCATGGTCGCGTTGGCGGTCGTCCAGCGGTAGGGCGCTTCCGGTAGCTCCCACCAGTCCGTAGAATCGCCGCGCGGTGGCTGCGGCTGCGAGGCATTGAAGCTGGCATTTTCATGGTACGGCTGACCAAACGGCTGGAGGAATGGACGGTCGTCCTCGCGGCTGTGCGTAGCAGGGTCGCCGCCAATTGCAAGGTGAAATGTGTACGGCCACTGGTACGCGACAGTCCATGCAACAATGCCAACCAGCAGCACGCCCCACAAGGCCGCGTCGCGCAGCCAGTCAGCAATCAGGTACAACTCATGGGGAAGCCAGGAGCGAAAGATGACGGATGATGAAGGACGAAACGAAGTTTTTGGCAGCACACGTTCGTCCTTGGTCGTTCGTCCATCGCCCGTTGTCACTTCCCGCGCCATGTCACGACGATCACGCCAAACACGATGATCAGCGAGCCGATCACTTTATTCAATGTTACCCGCTCGCCCAGCAGAAACCATGATGGAATCAGGATCAGCACGTAATTGAACGCGAGCAGCGGATAGGCGTACGATAAATCGAAGCGCGAGATAACGTACAGCCAGAACAGCGAGCCGCTGAAGATCAGCACAAAGCCAAAGAATACCTGCCAGTGTGAAAAGGCGTGGAGGAGCATGCCGGGCGTCAGCGCGAACTGATCCCCAATGCGATTCATGCCGACTTTCAGCAGCACCTCGCCAGTGACGGTCAAGGCCATGGCGACCAACAACAGCGAAAATGTGACCAGCACCCTAGACCTCATTGCGTTCCAAAACGTAAACAGCGTAATCACAAATGCCACTCCGCATGTGGTACGACCGACGCGGCGCAAACTGTGGCGCAAGCAGCGCGCGATAGTCGCCGTCGCTGCGGATGTACCCGCCGCGATCGAGCCAGTGCATCGCATGCCCGGCCACATTCCATGGATCAGGCGGCGGCACATCCTCCATCACCAGCAGCGTCGCGCCGGGCTTCAGCACGCGGTGCAATTCGGCGACGGCAGCACGCACCAACGCATCCGGCAGGTGGTGGAACACGCCCAGCACCAGCGCGGCGTCGAAACTCGACGTTTGCAGCGCCAGCCGCGTGCCATCCATGGCGCTGTACGCGCCCGAACGCGCCCGCCCGGCAAAGCGGATGTAGCCCGCCGCCGGATCGATGCCGATGTATTGCGCCGCCGGAAAACACGCGGCGAATTCGCCCGTGCCGCAGCCAAAGTCGAGGAAGCGGCGCGTCGAGTCACGCCAGGGCGCAAGCTCGTTGGCTATGACTTCTTTTTCGCCATGAAAATCGGCCTCGACCACGCGCCGCAGCACGTTCCAGGCGAGCGGGTTTTCGGATAAACGATCTAAAACTGATTCAATCATATAATTTATAACCACCAGGACACAAAGAACACCAGGTTTTCGAAAATATCTTTTCCTTTGTGTCCTTCGTGCTCTGGTGGTTTATTTCACCACTCGCGCAAGGCAGAGCACCGAAAGGCCAACCGGAAAGCGCCCGCCATGGGCGAGCCAGACCGCCTCGGTAGCGAGCGGCCAGCGCATCACTTCGTTGATCAGCGGCGGCGGCAGCGCAAGGTCCGAATCCTGATGCTCCAACGCCGGCATGGCGCGCTCAAGCAGGCGTTGCGCCAGCGGCAGCGGAAACAGCAGCGTATTGATATACGAGCAGCGCTCGGTTACGAATCCCCCGGCAGCCAGCAAGGTATTAACCTGCCCGGCGGTATAACGGCGGCGCGTATGCACGGCGCGATCATGCTTGCTGCGCAGAAATTCGTATGCGGGCAGCCGAATGAGCAGCCGCCCGCCGGGGCGCACCACCCGCGCCACTTCGCGCAGCGCTGTCACTTCGTCCGGCACGCCACGGTGATACAGCACATCGAATGAGGTGACGAGATCGAAGCTGCCGTCCGCAAACGGTAATTCCAGCACCGACCCGCGCACCAGCCCGCCGCCGATCCGCTCGCGGCCAAATTCGATTGCATCCGGCGCGAGATCCATGCCAACGACTGCGCCATAGCGCCGCAAAAAGATCGCGTTGCCGCCGGTGCCGCAGCCTGCGTCCAGCACACGGAGATCGGTGCGACCGGCATAGGCGGTATCGAGCATGGCGGTCGAGATCGCCCGCATGCCGCCGTACCACCAGTGGCGGTCTTCAACCGCCGCCATGACTTCGTATTCAGCGCGTTCCATAGAGTGTAACACAATATGTAAGGGCGGAGCATGCCTCGCCCTTACGACAGATCGATCCGGCGCGCAAGTGTACCAGACCAACAGAGGATGTGCAAGAAGGCCGACGGCTGGAGCGGCCAGAACTGTTTACACCCGCTCCAGCACGTACACCAGCGCGCGCTGTCCGAGCACCTGCACCGGATACGTTTCGAGCCGCCTGAAGCCGCTCGCCCGTCGCAGCGCGCCGTCAAACGTGCGCGTGTCGCCAGTGAGCGCGACCATGCGCGCCTGAGGCCGCAGCACGCGCTCGATTTCGCCCAGGAATGCTGGATACAACCCGCGATTCTCCTCATGGCTGCTGATTTGCCTGCCAAACGGCAGGTTGACGGCGCATGCAGTCACCGCGCCATCATCGAGCGGCAGGCGGCGCGCATCCCAATCATGAATTTCAATCGGCTTATGGCGCGGGCCAATGTTCTTGCGCGTGACGGCGACCGCCTCCTCGCTGATGTCCCCACCGACGAGCAGTTTGTAGCGCCCGGCATGCGCCCGCTCGATCAGCAGCGTGCCAGCGCCACACATCGGGTCGAGGAACACATCGTTCGGGCGCGGCTGGGTCAGCCAGACCAGCGCCGCCGCCGCCGCAGGCCGCAGCGAGGCCGGGATGTGCTCGCCTTTCTCATGCTCACGATGGCGCATCTGCTCGTCGCTCAGGCGCAGCGCCACCAGCACCTCATCGTTGAGCAGCGTCAGCCAGAACTCCAGCGCGTCGTCCTCCACCAACTGCCAGCGCCGGTCAGTGCGCGCAAGAATAGCTTTTTCGACCGCCTGCTGCGCGTCCACCCGCCGATACGACGTGCGGCCAATCTGCCGAGCTATGACCCGGAAGCGCAACTTGCCGCGCCCGCCGCGCCCTGGCTGCACTCGCCGCGCCAGGGTAACCGGCATGTCAAGCGCAACCGTTTCCATGGCGCTGCGAATCTCACGCAGCCCGCCGAACGTCGGCGGCAGGTCGCGCAGCGACGTGACCAGCACGAACACGTCCTCGACCGTGCGCAGTGCCAGCAGTTCATGCACTTCGCCAGCATAGCTAAACAGCACCATCCCGTTTTTGTCGCCCACCGTGCGGGTGCCACGCACCGATGCGCCCTTGAGTCGGGCCTTGATTTCCTGCGCCGCAATGGCCTCGAAGCCGGGCTGCGTTTGCGCGATGTATGTTGGAGTTTTCATAAAAATTATAGATTGCAGATTGCAAATTGCAGATTATTTCCTATCAAACCGTCAGACCAATCAGAATATTTCTGTCTGCACTCTGCGCTGTTCTCCTGTCACAATTTCCCACGTTTCCAGCAGCGGCTGCATGCCAAGCCCTTCCGCAACCCGCCGCGACGCCACGTTGGTTTTCTTGCAGGCGTACACGGCCCGCTTGCCTCGTATGAGAATGTCGGCGATGGTTGCGGCCACCACCGCGCTTGCAAAGCCCTGCCGCCGCGCGCCAGAAGCCGTGTACACCGCCGCGACTTCCTCGGTATCGCCAATCGGGTACGCGGCCAGCGCATGGCACAGCAGCAGCGATTCGTACACTGCGCCGTACACGCGCCAGCCGCGCTTGATCCAATTCCGCAGCGCCGTCGGACTGAGCGAGCATGGGGCAAGATCGATAGCGTCGGCGTCATCGAGCGATAAACGCCGCACGAGCTGGTTTGGGCGCGCAGGCGCAGTCATGCTGACATAATACCGCACGCCGCGCGCCGGATCATGCTCCCTGCCAAAGGCTGTCTCAAGCTGCGGCAGAAGATCAGCGCGCGAAACTGTCCAGACCGCGCGCGGCGGCCAGCCGTCCTGTGCCAGCAGGTCCGCCAGCGCCGCCGGATGCGCCGTCGTGAGCATCACGGTTGGCAAACTATCCGGCACTGGCTCGGGCGCAACAACGAATGCGAGCGCCGCAAGGCTGCCCGCATGCTCCACACCCCGCAACATTTCGACCGGTTCATAGTGAAGCGCGCCAAGCTGCGGCAAATGACGATCAAGATCGCGCATGAGAAACGTACGGGCAGCATCGACAATTGGTGTAGACATCATAGCGTTCGATGGTGCTCCTCCAGCTTACCGCACAGCCAGCGTGCTCAACACGCGTTTCGGCATCAGGCCAGCCGTGCGGCGGCGATGCTGCGCACCGGCGGCAAGTCCTGCTTGATCATGTGCCATGTGCGCCCGCGATCAGTGCTGATTGCGATCTGCCCGCCGTCACTTCCGGCAAAGGCCGTGTCGATGTGGTAGCCCGAAGGCTGCACAACGGTAATCGCGCCATTCCATGGCGCGTCTGAAGTCGTTGGCTCCCACGCCGCGCCATCGTCGGCACTACGCTCGATGCCACCTGCCGCCGCGCGCAACAGCACCGGATCGCGGCCCGGCAGTGTGGCCCTGGTCGGATCATGCGCAGCACTGCCAGATTCGGATGCCGCCCAGGTCTGCCCGGCATCCTGGCTCATCAAACGTGCGCCGCTACTGGTCAGCAGCGTAACGTCTTCCGGTATGCTGCGGTCGCCGTGGAGCGACCGAACATCCAGATCGTCGCGCACCGCTTGCCAGGAGCGCCCGCCGTCGTCGCTGCGCTGGAGCTGCCGCCCGGCTGCCGCAAGCGCCACCTGTGGATTGTCGGGCTGCGCCCAGACCGCCTGCACCGGCACGCCGTCGAACGCGCGGCCAATCCGCAGCCAGCGCCCAAGGCCGCCCGGATCGCTGAACATCACCAGGCCATTATCTGTGCCGACGAACAACAGGGCTGCTTTTGCCATGATAACCTCTTGAAGAACAAAGAACAAAGATCAGAAACAGAGCATACAATAAACGTAGCAGACTTCTGTGTTCTATACGCTTTGTTCTTTGTTCTGTTTGAGTGATTGCGTGAACAGCACGACGCGATACTGCTGCTGCTCAATGGTTTCAAGGCCGTGCTGGCGAAATGCAGCAATCCACTCGCTGGCAGTGCGGAACTCCACGCCGCCGGGGCGCACGGCTGCCTGCAACACCCGCCCCCACCACGAACGCGCCCGTGTCAGCGTCATGGTCATGAAGCGCCCATCTGCCGCCAGCACGCGCCGCACCTCGCGCAATGTGCCGTCCACATCCATAATTTCGTTGAGCGAGCCACCGACCACCATGCCCGCCGCCATTCCTGAGCGCACCGGCAGGGCTTCGGCGCGCGCCCGCACATACGAAATGCGCAGACCGGCCACGCGAGCGCGCCGCCGCGCTTCATGAAGCATCGACAGCGAATGATCGACGCCGACGATGTGACCCGCCGCGCCAGCCACGCGCGCCAGCGCACGCGCGTACAATCCGTTCGAGCAGGCAATGTCCACGAACAGGCCGCCGCGTCGCGCCCCCGCCAGCGAAACCATGAGCGGCAATTCACGGCGGTACGGAAAGCGCTGGCCGGTCAGCAGCGCCAGCGCGAAAGGACGCCACAACCGCTCGTAGGCCCAGCCCGCCAGCCGCGTCTGGTTGATCACCTGCGCGGGCGTTTGCGGCTCCAGCCTGCCCAGGAAATCGACAATGCCGTCATGGACGTGATAGCTCAGGCCGCACGCATCGCACGCCAGCGCGCCATGGATGATCTCGCCGTCGCGTGTCTCCTCAGAAGCGGCCATGGTGACATGACCAGCGCAGGCCGGACAGCAGAGATACGGAAGCATATCAGGGTACACGCAACGCTCGCTTCTGGGATTATTCCTGAATATGTTTGGCTATCGTCGTTTGCACACCCGCGCCCGCGTCCTCAAAGCGCGCCAGGCCAAACAGCAGCGACGAAAGCCGATTGATGTAGGTCAGGTCGGCTGAACTCGGCAGCCCATCGTCGTGCAGCAGCCGCGCCAGCACGCGTTCAGCGCGGCGCACCACCGTGCGGGCAACGTCGAGTGTCGCGCCCGGCAGCGTGTCACCAGACGCGACAAACTCTTTCGGCACGCTGACCTTCGGATCGAGATCGCTGATGATCTGCTCCAGCGCGGCGACATGCGCGTCGGTCAGGCGCGGCTTCCCGGCCTGCTTGCCCTCAATCGTCGCAATATCGGCCATCAGCAGGTACAAATCGCGCTGCACATGCATGATGGCATGGCGCGTCTCGTCGCGTTGTGCGGTGGCGCGCGCCAGGCCGAGCGCGGCGCTCGCCTCATCCAGCGCGCCAAGCGCTTCTGGCCGAACGTCATATTTGGCGACGCGTGGCCCGCCCAGCAAATCAGTGTAGCCGTCATCGCCACGGCGTGTGTAAAACATATTAGCCTTGCTTCCCACAATTACAAAAAGCGTCTGTCATGCCAAAGCGGCTGTCATGATAATCCATGCTGTATTGCAGCGCCATGTACCCCCTGCATCTCACCGCAGTAGCGCAGTTCACCAGCATCAAGGAGCGACAAAAATACATCAAGGAGATGCGGATCGAATTGCGTGCCGCGCCCGCCCCGCAGGCGTTTCACTGTCTCCGAACTGCCGAGCGCGGCACGATACGGGCGGTCGGTTGTCATGGCGTCGTACGCATCAGCGATTGCAATGATGCGCGCGCCAATCGGGATGTCTTCACGTTCCAGACCATCTGGATAGCCCGTGCCATCCCAGCGCTCATGATGCCCGCGAATAATCGGCGCAACATCTTTGGCGAAGCGCATGGGCGCAATGATGCGCGCGCCGATCTCAGGATGGCGCTTCATCTCGTCCATCTCTTCGGTTGTGAGCGAACCGGGCTTCAAAAGGACCGCCTCGCTGACCCCAATTTTGCCGATGTCATGCAAAATCCCACCATATTCAACCGCGCCGACTTCAGGCTCATCAAGCTGGCATGCGTCGGCAAGGCAGTGGCCGTAGCTGCGCAGCCGCCGCAGATGCCCTTCGGTGTAGGCGTCCTTGGCTTCGACGACCTGCGCGAGCGTAAAGATCACCGCCTCAGTATCTTCCAGTTGGTCGATGAGTCGCTTGAGCCGGAGTTGCGAACGAATACGGGCGCGCAGAATGTTCTGCTCGAATGGCTTGGAAAGAAAATCATCCGCGCCGGCCTCAATGCCGCGCCGCCGATTCTCATAATCATCACTGCCGGTCAGCATGGTGATCGGAATGAGCGCTGTCTGCCGATTGTCTTTGAGGTGCTGGCACGCTGTAAAACCGTCCATCTCCGGCATCATGACATCCAGCAGAATAAGGTCTGGATGCCGCTCGCTCACCCGTGCAAGCGCCTCTCTTCCACTCCGCGCGGTGGTGACGTTATATCCTTCCCGAACAAGAAAACGCGAAAGAATGTCAGAAACGGCAGGATCGTCATCAACAACCAGGATTGTAGCGGGCATGAATGACCTCTTCTGTTCAGTAGCGAAAGCTGGTACGTAAGAGAAGCACTGGCCGCATACGGGGGGGCAGTGAGCAAGAGATGCAAGATGTAGAGCATGATAGTAATGCCCTCAAAGAATACGACAGACGATATACCAAAACTATATCACAAAATAGTAAGATTTTGAATATGAAGGCGCTGACATGAGCTACCGCACTGTCACGGAAGTTTCTGCGGGCGGTAGACCACCTGCGGCACGGTGGCTTGTTCTCCACCTGTCAGCACAAAGCGATCCATGGCAGCAATGAGGGCTTGAATATCAATGCCTTGCATGGTCGCGGGCAGCGCGATGAGCTTCGGGCGGGCCTTGAACCAGTTGCGCCACAGCCCGCGCGGATTGCCCCGCTGCCAGTGAACCAGCGCGGCTGCGGTCTGAATGATGCCTTTGTAAAAGGTTGATTCTGGCTCGACCGATTCGCGCCAGCACGTTTCCCATTGCTCATGGGCGTGCCAGAATGCCTGCTCGTTGAACAGGCGGATGCCTTCGAGAAAGTGCTGAGTGATGAATGCTGAGTGATGAGGTATCACTATCTTGCTTCTGATGCTTGCTGCTTGAACTGAACTTCGATATGTTTATGTATCAGGCAGCAAGCATCGGCTTCTAGTAGCGCGGCAGGGACGGATCGATCCTGCGCGCCCACTCGTCGATGCCGCCGAGCATGTTGGCGACCTTCGTGTAGCCAGCCTGCGTCGCAAGGTACTGCGCGATCTGCTGGCTGCGCCCGCCGTGATGGCAGAAAAACACAAGTTCTTCGTCCTGCGGCAGCGTGCCGATCCACTGCGCGGCCTGACTCAGCGGCAGCAACTCCGCGCCTTCGATATGCACCAGATCGTGCTCATGTGGCTCGCGCACGTCGATCAGGCGGAACGACTCGCCGTGATCGAGCCTGGCTTTGACTTCATCGGTCGTCAGATTGTGATACGGCATATGTTGTGCGTCTCCCATGACTCATAGTGAATCAAACGAGCTACCTGTAAATCTCACAGGTAGCTCGCAGCATTACGTCAATCAATCGATCTAGCCGTGGCCGCAACTGCCGCAACCACCGCCCGCGTAGCCCTCGTCGTAATCCTCATAGCCGTCCGCGGCAGCTTCGTTGCGCGGCTTGAACGAATGGCCGCAGCCACAGGACGAAACCGCGTTCGGGTTGTCGATCTTGAACGCGCCTTGCAGCATGTTGTCCTGCTGGAAGTCGATTGACGCGCCGTTGAGGTAGCCCGCGCTCACCGGATCGACCAGCACGCGCATGTTGTGCGCCGCGAACTCGATGTCGCCGGGGCGCATCTCATTATCGAACGTCATGCCATATTGCAAACCAGAGCAGCCGCCGCCCGCGACAAACACGCGCAGTGCGTGACCTTCCAACTGGCGCTCGTCCATCATGCCCAGCAGCCGCTGTGCCGCGCCCTGGCTGATGTTCAGCATCGGGGCAAACGCGTTGGCATCGTGCAGCTTGATCTCCTGCTCAATTATCGCCATTGTGAAACTCCTTTTGCGCTCTACGCGCTTCCTTTGTGTAAGTGAGTATACCAGAAAATGTCAAGTTTCGCTACTGCTTTTTTATGAGAAATGGGCGATTTATACGTAACCGCCGATGAATACAGATACACGCCGATACAGTATCTTCACAACAGGCATCACATCATGCATGTCATCCTATCGGCGTTCATCGGCGTATATCGGCGGTTGCTTTTCACCCGCCAAGCTCCGACATGCCGCGCAACGTCGGCAAGATGCCGTCCGGCAGGCCGTGACCCCACGGCTTAATTGCCACC
>DASTWM010000387.1:0-2081 GCA_035765855.1 Roseiflexaceae bacterium | reverse complement strand
GGTGCTCCTGACGCACGCCCATGCCGATCATATTACAGGTCTTGATGATCTGCGCCCGCTCAATTTCGCGCAGCGGTCATCCATCCCGATCTATGGGACTGAACACACGCTGGCTCTTGTGCGCGAGCGCTTTGGCTACGCTTTTCACGACATGTCCGCAGGTTCGTCACGGCCATTGCTTCAACTGGTTGGGATTGAGGCTGCCACGCCGTTTATGATCGGCCATGTGCAGATTCAACCGCTTGAGGTGTATCACGGAACATGGACCATTAGCGGGTTTCGCGTTGGATCACTCGGGTACGTGACCGATGCCAGCGCCTTGCCAGCAGCATCAATGGCTGCGCTTCGTGGCCTTGACATGCTGGTGCTGAACGCGCTCCGCCATTCACCGCACCCAACCCACTTCTCGCTTGAAGAAGCGGTGAATGTGATTGCCGACCTGCAGCCGCAGCGCGCGCTGCTCGTCCACATGACGCACGATCTCGATCATGAGGCGACCAACGCAACGCTCCCGCCGCATATCCAATTGGCTTTTGACGGCCAACTGGTTGAGGTAGAAGATTTGTTGACAAGCCGGAAATAGCATGCGAATAGCAATAGATGCTCGACTGAATGCGTACCGGCGTGGCGGCATTCCACAATATACACGTCAACTGCTGACAGCACTTTCTGAAATTGCGACCGAAGAGCAGTTTGTTAGCTTGCAGCATCGCGATATGCTGCGGCCACTTGCTGTCGCGCCTAACGTAACGCGGCGGACGATCTACACGCCGCCACACCACCGCTTCGAACGCTGGACACTGCCGTTCGAGGTGGCGCTCGCTCGTCCCGATATTTTGCATTTCCCCGATTTCATTGCGCCAACCTATCGTCCATGCCCGGCGGTGGTTACGATTCACGATCTGGCTTTCATGCACTACCCGCAGATTCTGGACGACGCGGCGCGCGCTTTTTATCAGCAGGTGCTCACTAATACGCACCGCGCTGATGCAGTTATCGCCGTTTCCGAAGCCACCCGCCAGGACGTTGTCCAATTTCTCGACGTGCCGGTTGATGATGTCAAGGTCGTCTATGAAGCGGCGGCGCCCATGTTCCGGCGCATGGATTTGCGCCCAGGCGAGGCGCGCGTGCTGAATGGCAAGCCGGTCGCGGCGGACACGTTCATGCTGTTTGTGAGCACGCTGGAGCCGCGCAAGAATTTGCCGACGCTGCTTCAGGCGCTGCGGATTTGTCTCGATCGCGATCCATCGCGCCCGTATAAACTGGTGATTGTGGGCGGGCGTGGCTGGAATGACGAGCCGATTTTCGAGGCTATTCGCGATTTGCGGCTGGCCGATCATGTGTTGCTGGCGGGCAGTGTCGGCCAGTACGATTTGCGCTGGCTGTACAACGCATGCCAGTTTTACATCAATCCTTCGCTGTACGAGGGGTTTGGGCTGCCGCTGCTGGAAGCCATGGCCTGCGGCGCAGCCTGTCTTGCGGCGGCCACATCGAGCCTGCCGGAAATTGCTGGCGATGCGGCGCTGTACGTGCCGCCGCTCGAACCAGACCAGTGGGCCGATGCGATGGAGGCGCTGTGGGACAACACCGAGCGGCAGGCGGAGCTTGGCCGCATTGGCCAGGCGCGGTCGCAACGCTTTTCATGGACGCGCGCCGCCCGCGAAACGCTCCAGATTTATTACCACGCTGTGGAACGCCATGAACAGCCGATTGCGCCCCGCGCGCCCGGCGTGGCCCCGGCGCGTCGCACCGCTCAACCACCGCAGGCGGCTGTGGTGTTTCCATCCGCAATGGCCCTGGAAAACATGGAGCGCACATGCTTGCGTTGCAACACGCCCATGCTTCCCGGCGAACTTCAGCAGCATTTGCGCATTCAGCTTGCGGGCGAGGATGGCAGCGATACGCCGGTGCAGCCCCGCGCCTGGGCCTGCCCGAACTGCGGGTATGCCGAGCTGGTGGTCGAGCCAATGGTGGTGTCATTCGCCGACGCGGTGGCTGCGATCCCTGACGGCGATACGTTTGATGAAGACCATGTGCCAGCAGTCGCCGATGACCTGGCGCATGATGACGCGCTGGATGAG
>DASTWM010000386.1:0-3884 GCA_035765855.1 Roseiflexaceae bacterium | reverse complement strand
ACGATTTACGAGTACGACCCGCGTTCGCGTGGTGCCGCCGACTACGCCCAGCTGGTCGAGCGGCTGAGTGAATTGTTCAGCTTCGAGCCTGCGCCCAGGCGCGAGTCAGCGCCATCAGCCCGCACGCCGATCGCGCCAATCCATGCGCCAGCGCCTGCCACCAATGGAACCGCGACAAAACCCCAGCCACCTTCGTTGCGCATCGGTCAGCCACAAACGATTGCATGCCCGAATTGCGATCACCCGCTAAAGCATGCCACCCTGGCTGGCTACCACGTCACGTACTGCGATCACTGCCACTACAAAACGCAAACGCTCATCCGCGAGCCGAGACGCTGACACGGTGGCCCTGTGACAGAAAGAAGTTGCAACTTTGTACATGCGCTCAACGTCATAACGTACAATCATGGCGGCATGTCCCTCAGCGCCGTTTTTAAACTTCGTGTTCTTTGTGCCTTCGTGGTTGTGCTTTTACGGAGCTTAAGATTATGTCCACCGAAGATTTCCGCGCCGATGTGCGCGATTTATTGACTCAATTCCTGGAAGACGCCCAATCGCCGGCCGAGCGCGAGCAATTGCTGCAAACCTACGTCAACGAGTTTGTGGCGTTGCATGGTCAGTACGCGCACAAGCTGCTGAACGAGGTGTTTGCCGACGCGCAAACGCGGCTCGACGCGCGCATGTCGCCCGACCCGGTGCGGCAGACGATTGCGACTGTGCAGACCACCGTGCAGGACGTGTGGAAGTTTTTCACGAACCCGTTTGATGATAAGGGATCGCGGTAGCGGTGAAAACTAAACCTGTCAGGTGCAGATGCAGCACCTCGCTCAATAAGATGATGCACACTGCACCTGACAGATTTATTCAAAATAGAAACGCCGCTGAAAGCGCCGCAATTCCTTGAGAATCGGGCCGCCGAGCAGCGCGATGCAGACCACGTTGCCGATGCCGCGCAGCGAATCCCATGGCAGCGAGGTCAGCACGTAGAAGCCCCAGAAGCGCCCGAGCGTCTCGACCATGCCCATGCCGGGCTGCCATGCCAGTTCGCCCGCGCCGACAAACGGCCAGAACCACACGTCCATGAGCGCGCCGAACAGCAAGCCCCACACGTAACCATTCGCGCACAGCAACAAACGCTCCGGCCAGCCGCCTGGCTTCAACCCATGCCCGATCTTTCGCAGCGCGCCTGCGCTCATGCCCATCCAGCCCGTCACCAGCATCTGGAACGGCATCCACGGCCCGACGCCGCCGGTCAGCACCGCCGAGACCAGCAGCGCGAGCGCGCCCAGCAGGAAGCCGAAGCGCGCGCCGTAAACGTAGCCAGCCAGCATGACCAGAAAGAAGAACATCGGCGCGTCGCCCGGGCCGGCCGGGAGGCGCAGCACCGCAGTGATTGCCGTCAGCACGCCGAGCACTGCGATGGTCTTGGCGTTGAGATGCCCCGCGCCGAGTTCGGCGAGCAGCAGCGCCAGCATGGCCGGGCCAAGCAGCGCAAAGATCAGCGGCGCATCAGCGGCATGCGCGGCGTCCATGTTCGCCAGCGCCTGCGAGGACAGAAAGAACGGGTAGAGAAAGGCCGCCATGCCAAGCAGGCAGAGCAGCACGAGCGTGAGGCTGCTGACGAGACGAGCCGCCCTGGTAGTGACATGTTGACGGACGAATGCGGCATCAATCATGAATCCTCATAGCATATGGCACAAAAATAGGGAAGAAAAGCTGCATGCTGCGCGATTGAACAGCTTGTTAGATACTATCAATGATACAACACATCGCAACATGTGCTGTACATGACGCTTGTCAATGCGGAACAGGGCCATCCAGCATTGTAATAAAGATGAATAATCGGTTAATTCTTTTTCATTTACAACGATCCGAATGTCATTAGAACGTCAGCTTGTTTTCGTATAGTAATAGTGCGGGCAGGAGCACGGCCCACCTCTCAACCGGCAACTTGACTGTGTGGACGTGCTCCACTTCCCACTATCGTCCTCTAATCAACAGCGCATTCGTACTACTTTGGCCCGTTCGCCACGACCGCCCTCATGGAGCATCTTTGCAGTCTGGATGCTCCATGAGGGCGGTTACGTGGTTTCCTGGAGAACATGTCGCGATATACGCTGCGTTCAACCTCTATTCTTCTTATCATCAAGACCACCAAGACAGCAAGACACGGTATTTTACTGCTTCGTGCCTTCGTGTCCTGGTGGTGAAACATGTTAACCGCGCCGAGCTACGCCCAGCGTCACCGCTCGCCCGTCGAGTTCGAGCGTTTCAGTGTGTGATCCGTCAGTCGGCGCTTCGGTCTGAATCTCGTCGGCCAGCGTCTCAGCCCTGACGTAATCGCCCCAGGTGTTGAGCACATTCTGGAGCGCGCCATCGCCGCCGTCGAGGTACACCGTGATCCGGTCAGAGATCGCGAAGCCAGCATTCTTGCGGGCGTCCTGGATGTTGCGCACCAATTCGCGCGCCAGACCCTCGGCTTCCAGCTCAGGCGTCAGCGTTGTGTCGAGCGCGACCAGCACACCAGCGCCCTCAGCCACCGCGTAGCCTTCCGGCGACGACGATTCGACCAGCAACTCATCGGGCTGAAGTTCCAGCATCTGGCCGTTCACATCCAACGACCATGGCTGCCCGGCCTCGGCAGCCTGCGCCGCCGCACGCGCCTCGTCGCCCAATAGATCGCGCAGCGCCGCCGTGAGCGCCGGAACCAGTTTGCCGTACTTTTTGCCGACCAGCCGCAGGTTCGGCTTGAGCCGGTATTCGACCAGCGCGGCTGAGCCGTCGAGGTAGCCGATCTGCTTGAGGTTCAGTTCCTCACGTAGCTCGGCCTCGAAGCGCCGCAGCCCGTCCACCGCAGCGGGCGGCACGCGCACCAGCATCTCGCCCAGCGGCTGGCGCACCTTGATGGCTGCTGAACGCCGCGCCGCGCGGCCCAGACTGATCGTGTTGAGCAGCAGCGCCGTATCCGCCAGCAACTGCTCGTCGATCAGCGCCGTGTCAGCCTCCGGCCATGGCGCGAGATGGACGCTCTCCGCCATTCCCTCACCCTCGCCGCTGCGCGGCTCTCCCTCTCCCTCAGGGAGAGGGAGTTGGTGGATGAGGGTAAGATTCTGGTACATAGCCTCGGCCAGGAACGGCGTGAACGGCGCAAGCAGCCGCGCCAAAGTCGTCAAACATGTGTACAGCGTCTGGTACGCGGCCTGCTTGTCGGCGTCGCTCTCGGCCTTCCAGAAGCGTCGGCGCGAGCGGCGCACGTACCAGTTCGATAAATCGTCCACGAACGACTCGATTGCTTTGGCGGGCGCGTAGATGTCGTAATCGTCAAGTTGCGCCGTGACATCGCGCACGAGCGCGTTGAGCCGCGCCACAGCCCAGCGGTCGAGCGGATTATCGAGTTGCCTGGCGTCGAACGACGCGCTCGGCTGCCAGCCGTCGAGGTTGGCATAGGTCACGAAGAACGAGTACGTGTTCCACAGCGTCAGCATGAACTGCCGCAGCATCTCGCCGACGTTCTCCGGCGCAAAGCGGCGCGCGTTGTAGGGCGGCGCGCTGGCGTACATGTACCAGCGGGTCGCGTCCGCGCCGTACTGCTCGACCAGCATGAATGGATCGACGACGTTGCCGCGCGACTTCGACATCTTCTCGCCCTTCGCGTCGAGAATGTGACCGAGACAGATCACATTTTTGAACGCCGGTCGGTCGAACAGCAGCGTCGAAACCGCATGAAGCGTGTAGAACCAACCGCGCGTCTGGTCGATCGCCTCGGATATGAAGTCGGCCTGCCCGGCGATGGCGAATAGCTCCTGATTCTCGAACGGGTAGTGCCACTGCGCGACGGGCATGGAACCAGAATCGAACCATGCGTCGGCCACATCCGGCACGCG
>DASTWM010000385.1:0-4989 GCA_035765855.1 Roseiflexaceae bacterium | reverse complement strand
AATCGCGGAGAGCGCCTGAACGGCAAGCAGGTAGCGCGCCATGACCTGCTCAAGCTGCGGTTCGGATAGCGACGGCAACACCTCCGACAAGGGCGTGCCATGGAGCCGCTGCTCGATTGTGACGAGCACATCGCCTTCCTGCGCGATGCTGTGGATGCGCGGCAGCGCATACGGCACGCGGCTGCGGTCAAGCGAGTCATAGAAGCGCTGCAATGTAGCGAGATGCGCCAGGCTGGTTGTGCCATGATAGATTTTCAGCACCTTGTCCGCGCCATATGCATAGGCACGAGCTTCCATGCCCGCGCCGAGCAGCGCATCGGGAGGTACGCCGTATTGTTGGAGAATATCCTGCATACGACCGGGAGAGCTTTCAGGCAAGCGCCCTCCACTCTGTTATTGTCATGACATCCAAAGTGACGTGCTGATCTGTTCGCCCTGCATGGTCTGTATGATACACGAGAATAGGATCGTCAAACGTTTCAGGCACAACAAACCCTTTCGTCACGCGCGCCACCGCTGCTTCGCGCCCCTGTTGGAGGTCTATAATCACCAGCGAAGTAATCGGCCCTTCAGAATAATCGAGCGTCAGCCATTCCTGCACGGCTAAAAAGGTTGACGATTGCGACCAGCAATGCGCGTCGCCGAAGATGCGCTGACCGAAGGAGTGATTGTCAACCAATAACGAATAATAGAGCGGCCCAAAACGGATTTCCCCGCTACAATCGAAATACGCAGCGTACTTTCCGTTGGGCGACGGCGAAACGATGTTGAGGGAGTCCATTGAATCATTTTCTCCATGGCACCAGGACAATCGAAAAGAAAAATAGATGGCTAGCCTTTGACAATTGCGATTGCAAAGCCATCGTAGCCCTTGCTGCCCACCGTTTGAATGGCCGTCGCCGTAAGCTGTTGGTTTGCGGCAATCAGTTCAAAGAAGCGGCGCACGCCGACGACATTGCCATCTGTGCTGGCCGAATCAATCACCGCGCCATTGCGAACAACATTGTCGCCGACGATCACGGTGCCGGGGCGCGACAATTTCAGCGCCCATGCCAGATACTCTGGATTGCTGGGTTTGTCGGCATCAATGAAGATAAAATCGAACGGCGCAAGACCTTCCTGCGCGAGTTGCGGCAGGGTTTCAATTGCATTGCCAACACGGATGTCAACAACATGGGCAAGTCCCGCGCGGGCGATGTTCTTCTGTGCCACCGCGGCATGCGTGGGGTTAGCCTCAAGCGTGACGACGCGCCCGCCGGCGGGCAGCGCGCGCGCCAGCCAGATCGTGCTGTACCCGCCCAGCGTGCCAATTTCGAGAATCGTTCGCGCGCCCTGCATGGACGCGAGAATCTGCAAGAGCTTGCCCTGATTTGGCGCGACATTGTGCTGCGGCAAACCGGCGGCTTCGCTGTCACGCAGCGCGGCGTCGAGCGCGGCATCGGATGGCACAAGGCGTTCGGTGAAATAGACGTCAACGGCTGACCATGTTGCTTGATTCATACAACTCTCTATGTATAAACTGATAAACAGGCTTAGGACTCCTCCGACGCGGCGACGCGGCGCAATGCGCGCTCGCCGATCACCGCGTTGCGCGGATTATCGACCAGCCCGGTGTCCAGCAGCATCACGCCAAACATGATCGCCCAACCTTTGGCGCGTTGCAGGGTTGCGGCAGAAAGATTGCCGTAGGCGACCAGCGCGGCGTGGCGAGCATGCAGATCGTCGAAAAGCATCCAGATCGAGGCCAGATCGGTGGCACAGTCGCCCGCTGTGATGTCGCCCCAATCAATGATGCCGGTGAGGACGCCGTTCTCGACGAGCACGTTGCGCGGGTGCAGATCGCCATGGAGCCATGTCGGCGGCAGATCGAGCGGCGCGTTCACCGCATCATGCCAGATGCGTGTAATCTGCGGCGTTATGAAATCGGTCTTGCTGGCAAGGCGCTGCATGCGTTCTTCAACCGCCGCTGCACGCTGGCGGAGCGGCACACCACGAAAAGGATTTGGTGGCGCATCAGCGGGCGCAGGCACGTGGAGCGAGCGCAAAAAAGCCGCAAACGGTTGGGCTTGTGAAGAATCTGGCTCATGCTGATCAGCCGCCGCGCCCGGCAGCCATGGCACGACGCTCCAACGCCATGGATAGCCATGGGCCGGATTGCCGACACGATAGGGCGCTGGCACCGGCAGTGTCAGATAATCTGCCAGGCGCGGCAGCCAGGTTTGCTCATGATCGACAAGCGCGGCAGCGGCAGCGCGGCGCGGCAGGCGGATCGCCAGGAGACTGCCCAGGCGAAACAGCGCATTATCCCAGCCCGCATCGACTACCTGCAAAGGCAGGAGCGCCAGATCCGGGTGCTGCTCCGCTAACAAGGTGGCGACGAGCGCGCTGTCGATTTTATGTTCGGCGGCGGGCGTGCCAATGGAAGGTGGTGTTACTTCGGCGTTCATCATGGCGGTATTTTATCATGTCTGGTGATAAGCACCTCTGAAATCAGCAATGAAAATTGCAATGATACGCCGAACGGGTTGGCGTTCAGCCGCAAGCGCGTGCGAATGCTGTCAAAATGCCAATAATCTCGCGTACCGAAGTCGGTTGCCTCGCAAGCGTGTGTTAGCCCGCCCGGTACTAACTCATTCTATTAGTTAAACAAAGGGTTGACATAGAACATATTTTCTCCTATACTATGTGCAACTATTTGGTTGCACATAGTATAGGAGGATGGATGATGGAACAGCTTTCAGTCGAACGCAGCATGTGGATCGCCGCACCGCGCGAGCGGGTCTGGCAGGCAGTGACTGATCCTGAACAGATTGCACAGTGGCTGCTGCCTCCCGCACTTGGCGCCCAGCTGAAGCGCGATGGCAAGGGTACACTCCTGGTATGCCTCGGCCCGATGGAAATCCCTTTTGCAAACGTGGAAGTTGATCAGGCGCTCTGGAGCGTACGCACCCAAAGCTTGCCCGAGCGATTACTGACCACAGCCTATCGGCTGGAAGAAGAAAATGACGGCACACGGATAACTGTCACGATGACAGGATTTGAACGGCTCCCAGCCGATACACGCCAGGATCACCTGGAACCGGCAGGTACAAGCTGGGAGAAGGCACTCGCAAACCTGAACGCCTTTATTGCTGGCGCAGCACTGCCCTTTCCGGAGGGATATATCGCGGCATTATCCGGCTATCGACGACAAACCAAACAACTCTTCGCGGTTGAACGCAGTATCTGGATTGCCGCGCCGCGCGAACGTGTGTGGCGCGCGATTACGAACCCTGCGCAAATGGAGCAGTGGTTTTCGCCAGGCACCACATGGCAGATGTCCGCGCTCGAAGTTGGGGGGAAGCTGTTTACGCTCGATCCGGAGACTGGCGCTGAACTTTATACCCAACTCATCCAGCAGGTCGATCCGCCCCAACGCTTTGCCATCCAAACCATTCCAGAGCCGTCGGGAGGATACCAAATGACAACCTACACGTTGCGCGAGGAAGAGCAGGGTACTCGGTTGACGGTGATACATTCTGGCTATGAGGCCATGCCAGAAGAAGCGCGCGGGAATGCGATGGAGCAGAATGCCTTCGGCTTTGGTATGATGCTGGAAAATGTGAAAGCGTACATTGAAGGGAGCGAACTGCCGTATCCACAAGGGTTTTGATGCACGACCGCGCGGCAACTGCCAACCGTATTGTGCACCAATGCAAGGAATACCGACGGTAGCAGGGTAGATGCCGATGATACATACATACACGTCAGACCGTCAGCAATCAGTCTTCGATGCACTCGCCGATCCCATGCGTCGCAGTCTGCTTGTCAATTTGGCGGAGTATAGCCCGAAGACAGCAACCCAACTGGCGCAGGAATACCCGATTACACGGCAAGGAATTCTCAAGCATCTCACAATTCTTGAAGCTGCTGGCCTGGTTGCAGTGCATCAGGAAGGGCGTGAAAAGCGGTATACGCTGACACCTGAGCCACTCAGCGAGCTTGAGCAGTGGGTAAAGGACATCGGTGCCAAATGGGATGAACGCCTGATGCGGCTCAAAGTCTGGCTTGAACAGGAGCAAACTGGCGAGTAGTGCGCAGGGAAAACTGCTGATGAACCGGACGACTCCCACGAGTTGTCCGGTTCACGTGTGATAGCGACCAGTTTACAGACGTGCAAAAAGGCTGAGCGTGCTCTCGGAACTGTCTTTCAAAACGCCAGCGATCTTGTGGACGCGAAGCGGCGTCGGGCTGCATGCGCGGGGTGGGCGGATGGCGAATATCGGCATCAGCGCTTCCATCTGGAACGCTCCCACCATCACACCACGTAGACTATCCGCTTGACGGAGCGCTTCAGTGTGACTTCGTTGCGCGATACGACCGTTCGAGTGTCTGCTTCATAGCCTCAGCACCATGCTCAACCAATTGCTCGATCGGTGCGCGCACCTCATCAGGGAGAAAATCTGTTACCCAAAGCACGCGACTCCGCTCCTCGCTCGCAGAGAAAACCTGGAAGTAGGCATTGTGGTGAGAAGCACGCCCGCCAACCGCACAATACGAAAGCCTGTGTACATCGTCATTCACGCCAATGATCTTCTCGCGAACGACAAATCCATTCGAGAATGTGACGGTTCGTTCTCGATCTCCAAGGTCTGTAGCAGTAACGAAGCCTTGAGCAAGTCGGCTATGAACGGCACCAACATCCTTGATCGCTTCCCAAACGAACTGTGCCGGGGCATCAACGACAAACTCGTGGTAGATGGTTGCCATGCTTTCTTTGCTCCTATCACAATTGCTCTCTTTATGCGGTCCAACACCGAGCCTCCAGCCACAGCGAGTGCATGCACACAATGATGTTCAGCAGCACTGCGTTGGCGCGAAGCTATAGGTTGAAACTTCAGGTGAAAGTATAGCACAGAAGTTCTGGATATTCTTGCAATTTCAAGGCTTGTAGAAGAGGTGGGTCACTTAAACATCCGCCCAACGACCTAGCAATCAGGTGCGGGCGAC
>DASTWM010000384.1:0-10750 GCA_035765855.1 Roseiflexaceae bacterium | reverse complement strand
TCACCAGCACCGTATGCGCATGCAGGCTCTCTGGCATAAAAGGATTCTCCACCAGATGGGCGGTAGCATCAGCAGCCGAGAGGGTAATGGTAATGATAAAGTCGGTGGCGACAAACCCCAGCAACACGAGCACAAACAGTTTGCCCTGCCACCAGGAGAGCAAATGTTCAAGCATGGCAATCGAGCCTTCGCCGTGGGGACTCTCGGCCGCCACGCGGCGATAGATCGGCAGCGCTCCCACCAACGTGAGCAGCACCAGAATCAGCGTCGCCAGCGGTGACAGGAGTCCGGCGGCCAGGGCGGCAATCCCAGGCTGGTAGCCGAGGGTGGAAAAATAGTCAACACCAGTCAGGCACATCACCTGCCACCAGGGATGCGCGTGGGTCTGGGAGTGTGCCGCATGCTCATACGGTCCTTCGCGTTGCGCCTCGGCCTGGCCCGCGAGCAGCCACTGCGCGAAGCGACTCCGCGCGCCGAGCGCGGACGGGGCGGTGGGGATGGGCGGTTGCTGATCCTTCAACATAGTTGACCTCATCGGTTCCATGGGTACAGCGGGCAGCGTGCATCCCACGCGCGGCAATGGCAACACCAGAATATACGTGGCGCACTCGGTGCGAATGGAGGCTGCGCGGGACAGGTCAATCTCACGGCATGGTAGCGACCCAGAGCACCATGCCCAGGACGACGAGGAGCGCCCACGCCCAATTAATATCGCCTTCCCAGCGTCTGCCGAACGGGGTGTTGACGACCTCCATGCCCAGGACCAGCATGACGACGATGAACATATCCAGCAGCAAGGCGTGTAAGCGTGGGGGACGGCGCATAGATCCTCCAAGGCACCGGAATACATCTGTTCATTGAGGTTCGCTGTATAGCCAGAGGGACGCACGCTGGGCGCGAAAGCATGCCAGAGACGTATGCCCTTCCTGCTTTTTCCATGCACCACCGCCAATGCACTGAAGCGTTGGCGAATAGTGGCCCGATGCGCCATGCGACTGACCACGATGCACACGTCCCGCGCACATCCCAAACGCAACGGCCATGTGCCGCGCGGGTCGCCAGCACTACCATCAACAGCATACCCGATGCGGACAGTGTGCGCGTTTGGAAAGTATAAGGAAATCCCCGAAACCCATTTGGATTGTATAAAGAGGAGGGAGCAATCCGCCAGGACACCCCACGCGTCTGGTATCATGCACAGCACACAGTGGACAATCGGTGGGAGGTGCAGGTGGCCTGGCTGCAAACACAGACAGCGGGTAGGCGCTATGCGGTGAGTGCCGGCAGTGTTGTGCTGCTGACGGTCCTCCTCGCCCAGATACCCAGCGCCCTGGAACACACAGACATTGCATTACTCTACTTATTGGCCGTGCTGATTAGCGCGACCATGGGGGGGCGCGGTCCCGCTATTGTGGCCTCGGTACTGGCCTTCCTGACCTCGAACTTTTTCTTTGTGTCGCCGCGCTACACCTTCACAATTGCCGACCCGCGCGATCTCCTCCGGCTGGTGATTTTTCTCATCGTTGCCATCAGCACCAGTGATTTAGCCGGACGCGTGCAGCAGCAGGCCCGCATTGCCCAGGCACGCGCGCGGGAACTGGCGATACTGTATAGTCTGAGCCAGGCGATTAGTGCCGCGGTCGATTTAGATCGCATCCTCCCGATGATTGCGGAAACAACCAGCGCATTATTGCATGTGCCAAGCTGTCGCATCCTGCTGGAGGATGCCCACGGCACCATGGTCACGCGCGCGGCATATGGCGCGGACCTGACGCCGGCCAGGGTGATTGATACCGTGCTTGCGCGCGCGGGCCGTACCATTGGGATGCTGCAGATCACCCAGCCGACGTTGACCACGCCGCTCACGTCGGCACAACACGCGAATCTGGAATTGATTGCGAATCAGACCGTTCTGGTCGTGGAACGCGCTCAATTGGTCCAGGAGGCAGGCACTGCCCGGAGTCTGGCTGAGTCGGACCGACTCAAGACCGTGTTACTTGCATCGGTCTCCCATGATCTGCGCACCCCCCTGGCAGTGATCAAAGGCGCGGTCACAACGCTGCTCGATGACACCGTCGCGTGGGATCGAAGCACGCGCCACGAGTTGTTGGGCGTCATGAATGAGGAGACCGACCGGCTCAATCGGCTCGTCGGGAATCTGCTCGAGATGTCGCGGATTGAGGCGGGCGCGCTCTCGCACACCCGGACCTGGGAGGATTTGAGCGAATGTATCGCTATGGTCATCACGCGCTTGCAGGCACGGCTTGCACTGCCTCCAATCACCATCACCCTCCCACCTGATCTCCCGCTTGTGCTAATGAACGTCACCCAGATTGACCAGGTGCTCACCAACCTGCTCGAAAATGCCGCCATCCATACGCCCCCACACACCCCAATTACCGTGGCAGCCTGCCGCGCCGAGGGTGCCATCCAGATCACGATTCAGGATCACGGACCAGGCATTCCCGAGGAGATGCTTCCTCATATTTTTGAGCGATTCGTCCGGGCGAGGGATCCGGAACGCCATGCGGATGGCAGTGGATTAGGATTGGCGATTGCCAGGGGATTGATCGAAGCGCATGGCGGGCAGGTGTGGGCAAGCAATGCGCCCGGCGGCGGTGCCCGATTTGTGTTTACGCTTCCACTCATGCAAGAGGATGGATCAGCACACCGCCCGACACCGCTACAGCCACAAGAACAGGACATGACACATGACCACCCGCATTTTAGTCGTTGATGATGAACCGCAGATGGGCCGCTTGCTGAAGACCAGTCTTGGCGCACGCGGCTACACAGTCACCATCGCCCACAATGGCATGACCGCGCTTGATCTCACGGCCAGTTGGCAACCGGATGTGATTCTGCTGGATCTGGGCTTGCCCGGGTTACATGGGGTGGAGGTGTGCCAGCGCATCCGTGAATGGTCACAGGTACCAATTATCGTGCTCACGGTGCACGACGCAGAACACGAGAAAGTGGCCGCGCTTGATGCGGGCGCGGATGATTATCTGACCAAGCCGTTCGGGATGGATGAATTACTCGCCCGTATTCGGGTCGCACTGCGGCACGCCACCCAAACAAGCGCGCCCGAAGGAACGATCTTTCGGAGCGCGGGTCTGGAGGTGGATCTGGTGCATCGTCAGGTACGCACGCGCAATCACCTCGTCCATCTGACCCCAACGGAATATGCCTTGCTGCATGTGCTCGTGAGGCATGCTGGCAAACTCCTGACCCATCGCATGCTCCTCCGAACAGTCTGGGGGCCAGCCTCCGAGGAAGACACCCCCACCTTACGGGTGTTCATCACCCAGTTGCGGCGCAAAATAGAGCCCGATCCAGCACGTCCAACCATCATTCTGACAGAACCGGGGGTTGGCTATCGCCTGCAACTCGATGAAGAACTCCCGCGTGAGCGTGACGCGAGCCGTGGATGACTACGAAGCAGTGCGCAACAGCCCTGCGAGCAGATACGAAAACCTGACAACGTAGCGCTCGCCTATCGTTGGCCCACAGATCTGCTCATGCAAGCGGCGTTGATTAGAATCATCATGACCAGCACCCAGATTCTGATCCAGGCCACTGGTAGCCGCTTTCGCATATTTTTTGGCTCTGTTCCCAACGCGTCAGCCTGATCTTTATCCCACTCCACCAACGCCGCATCAATCCGCCGCATTGGCACAGAGGTCCGCTGGGCGCGGCCTGGCTTCGGGCAGATCGGGAATCCCTGGACCTTACGCATCCATGCGCTGTAAAAACTGCTCGTACTCCTCATCCTTGATCTCAATCAGCTGATTGGGCGTCGGATACATCCCACGCTCGACATCGCTCTTAAACTCACGAAAGGCCGCAATGGATTCCGCATACAGGCGCGCGTATTCTGCCTTAAAGTTACGATAGACTTTGGCATGGCGCGGGATGTGTCCTTCATTGTCGCCCAGGATGTCGGTCGAAAAGAGATATTGCGCGTCGCAGCCGGTGCCACTGCCCATGCCGATTAACAGAATGCTGACGCGTTTGGAGATTTCAGCGGCAACCTTATACGGAACGATTTCGATTTCAACGGCAATCGCACCAGCTTCCTGGTAGGCCAGCGTTTGTTGATAGACGTGCAGCGCTTCCGCCGCCGTCTTACCCACCGCCTTGAAGCCCCCAAACCAGGTACTCTTGTAAGGCACAAATCCTACATGACCGACGACCGGGATGCCTTCATTGGCCATGGCCCGCACAAATTCAAGGCTCGAGCCACAATAGACCGCATCCGCGCCGTTGCGCAACGCGCGAAATCCACCCCGCAACACCTCGGATGTGCTGGTATAATCACCATAGATCAACCCGATCGTCAGAAAGGTATTCGGCGCTGCCGCGCGGATCGCGGCGCAGGTGCTTCCCTCAGCGGTAATGAGCATGTCGATGCCAGCGGCTTCACAGGCGCTGGCTTCTTTGGCGGTACGTACATAGACTTCGGTCAGCTGTCGTTTGCCTTTGAGCGCCAACAGATCCTTCACGGTGAGTTTTGACATGCATCTTTCCTTGAATTCAGCTCGACGGAGCGTTGCCCGGTGGTGAATGAAGCAAGCTGCCCATGAAGTGGTGCTTGCGGCCTGGCGCATTGTAAGGCAATCCGATAGCGGATGCAACCCATCGTGGCCCAACGGCAGAGGTTGTACATGTGGCAGTGCTGGATACGACACGCCAGCGAACAATTCAACGCGAGAGCGCCCACCGCCTTGCTCCCGCAATCAGAGCTCTTTTGGGTCGTGGTACAATGCGCTCGCGGCTGGCTGAACGGCAGAACGTTGCGCCGTAGCTGTTCCTTCACGCTTCCTGGTCGACAGGATGCGCAAGCCTTGATACAATCAGCACCTCGTTTATTCACTATGAGGTAATGAGTATGAGTGCGCCACACACAATGGCCGAGCTTATCACGCGCATTGAGCACGCCATGCAACGAGTCATTCGGGCTGTAACGCCATTCTCAGCCGCCCAAATGACGGAGCCGCGACTATCCGACGGTCGGTCAGTCAAGGATGTGCTGGCACACCTGACGTGGTGGGATCAATGGCTGCTCTTCACCTTGCCTGCTGACCAAAACACATCCCACAGCCCCATCACACCACCGCTTGTCGATCACATTCCTGCCACCGGCAATTGGGCGGATGAAATGAATGCCAAGGTCTACGCCTACAATCAACCTCGCGCGTTGTCGCTTATCCAGGACGAATTCAGCACAACCTGTAACAACCTGATCAAGCGTGTAGCACAGCTATCTATCGATGACCTCTACAATCCTCATGGTCTTTCGGCAATCATTGGTCAGCCAGTTGCACCGCTCGTCTTAGGTATTTATGAGCATTATGAGGAACACGCCCACGAACTTGAGCAACTTCAGGCGGAGTCCCAAGGATAACCTGCTACCAAATATATCACGAGCACATGAGACGTTATCACGATGTGCGGTAGACCAGGCCTCCAGCGATACGGAGTTCGGCGGCCAGAACCTACAGAAAGGGGACCACAATGAGCAACGAGCAGGCGGCACCTGAGACGAACGGTGTGACGGTGCAGCTCCTGGCAACGCTTGACCTTGGCCCGGAAATCGCGGGCATGGCCGGACGCCACCTGCGCATGCGCATGGTGACGATCTCACCGGGCGGGGTCTTCGGCCCAATTCACGACCATAGAGACCGGCCGGGCATGGTCTACATCCTGCAAGGGACGATCACGGACCATCGCAATGGCGTGGCGAAGGAGTATGGGCCGGGCGTGGGCTGGCCCGAGGATAAGCACACCACGCACTGGCTTGAGAATCGCGGAACAACGCCGGCGGTGGAGATTTCCGTCGATATCGTCAGACAAGCGTAAGCTTTCATGCATGTGGTTTCTCCATGTCTGGTTTGATCAGGCGCAGTCCCAGGGGCCGCGCGGGCGCTGAATCGCAACCGAAAATCCTACCCTCCAGCCGGGGTGATGTTTTTCCCACTGGCCGATTCACGCGCGTTTTTCCCACTGGTCGGCGTTTACACCTTTAAACAACCGCCACGGGGGAAATGCAATCTCCGCAAGTGCAATCGGAAGCGCGAAATAAACCGCGCCCATTTCGTAGTTGGCCAGAAGAACATGAGAAAAACTGTCTGTGAGATAGCCTGAAGCTGCGATCTTCCGGCAATCTTTGCGTTCCGCTGGATTGATTTCATGTGTTCGTTGGTCATTATCGTTTTTCCCCATGGTGACTATTCTGACTCAAAAACAGCCGTTTGTGAGCGTGCGCTTTACGGCATGGGCTGCCGGCGAATCTGCCCAACCATCTGCACGATGGCGTCAACCGCGGCCTCGGGTTGTTCAATCATAATGGGATGACCGCTTTGCTCTGCAAAGAGTTGCTGACTGTCCGTCGACAACTGGAGGAGGCTGGTCTGGGCGGCGGTGTGTTGTGCATCCTGATCTTTGCCGCGCGATAGAACGATTACGGGTAATGCGCCCAACGTGGTCACTGCCCTGGCCTGCGCCCCGCCTTCGGCCATCCCCCTGCCTTCGTTCATAAAGGTTTGGACGCTACGCGGGGCCACCGCCGAAGCAGTATAGGCTTGCTTCACTCCCTCAGGCAGGCTTTCGACCGCGCCGAGCGGCTCCGCCAGCAGGCGCACCAGGCCGATGCGTGCCAGCAACGACGCCACGGAGTTGTCATCGGGTTTCGGAGCTGGCATAGGCGCAGCGCTATCCGAAGCAGGCAGGTCTTGCGAGTCAACTAATACCAACCCCAAGACATCGGCCGGATAGTCATGGGCATACACGAGCACGGTAAACCCGCCCATGGAGTGTCCGACCAGCACATACGGGCCGGGTTCATTCGCGTTTGCCAGCAGAGTATGCAGTTCTTTCGCAAATTGCCGGGCAGTCCGCGGGTAGGGACTGGCCTCGCTCCACCCCATCCCGGCCCGATCGTAGGTGCAGACCCGCGTGATCTTGGCAACTTCGGGCTGCACCCAACCCCACGAGGCCGACATATCCCCCCAGCCAGATTCGATCACTACGGTGGGGCTGCCAGTCCCTGTGCAGTTGATGTGCAGCCGATAGCCGCCCACGTCAACCATCTGACCGGGAGGAGGATACGCCCGCACGTCAGCGGCTTCCGCCGCCGATTCGTACCACGCCCCGACCAGTCCGAGCATGACGATAAGTCCGACCATCACGGCCAGGCCCGTGCCGGCCCGGCGCAGCACCCGCCGCCCCGTGCGCCGGGCGCGGGAGGGTGGATGCGGGGAGTTAGGGATAGTCGCCATAATGAATTCCTCCTATGGTACAAGCGGTGCCGCCAGAATGCTGGTTCCTGGTGCCTGGGAAACGATTGCAGGCGCGTTGAAGCCTTTGACGATCAGCATTGACATCCGGCCCGGTCGCCGGTTCGGGTTCAACCTGCATGACCAAGAGCAATGGCAGGCCGAGATCGCGCACTTTCCTTAGCAGGCCCTACAACGCGGCCTGATCGGCGACCGGGCCAGTTAACAACGTCTCGCCGGTATCTGCGCGCGTAATGGTCAGTCCCTCAAACCAGTCAGCCCGACGGGCATCAAGGTGGCCCTTGAGACGAATCTCGTACATGTTCCTCACATTGATGGAACTCCCTGTGGTTGCGTTGGTTCTCTTTACTGATCAGAGGATACCAACGAATGTGGTGAGGTGTCATCATCACATGTGATGATTGATGTGGTGATGTATCCATGGGGATGCTGTGCGGGAAAGAAAAAGCCCCGGCAGGTGGTTCGACAAACCTGTCAGAGCTGGGTCCGTGTGGTGTTCAGGGACACCATGCGCGCTCGTTTCCGGCGTGGGCTGCGCGGCCCGGAAAGGCGGCCAGCACCGTGTCGATATACGCGCGCAATCTGCCCGTCTGCGGTGTGCCTTCGCCGTGGGCGGTGAAGCGCCCCGCTGGACTGGTAAACGCGAACGTCGACGCATGCTCCAGCCAGGCAAACCATGGCGGCGTATCCACCGTAATGGGGCAGGCATCGTTCAGGGCGAGAACCAACGTCGAACCATCCGCCTGTGCCGTCGTGCGTATTATTCGGGTGCCTTCCGCTACGGGTTATGTTGTGTTAGGGATGTCATGGTACTACGCTACTGCGTGCCGGTCTCGCTGGGCGGCCTGCGCCTGAAAGACAGATCGGGGCCATCGGCCCGCAGCATCACGCAGTTGCCGCGGATGTTGCGTTCAGCCAGCGCGAGCGCGGCGACTTGGGTCAGCATGATCACGTCTGCCTTGGAGATACTCCGGGCCGATCGGGGCGGCCCATGACAAAACTATCTCGCTGCGCAGGTGCGACCTATTCGACACAAATTTAATCCGTATTTTACTGACATTACTCGTTCTATTTGATATATTAAATAGAACTATCAACCTTCCCGTTCTTCCATCGCTGTGCCTGGCCCCCGTTCGGTTTCATGGTTGGTATCTATATCATATACATTGCTGAAATACCCTCGCGGAAGATTCGGAAGCGGTATGCGTTAGTCTGCTCGCCTGACGGCTACTTATGCGTTAGGAGGTGTAAAGGGTCTGACTGACTCTCGCTGTCAGTCATGGCGATAGCACAGAACGAATTAAAAGCCACGTTTAACTCATGCATGCCACTACGATGATGAGGAGGTGTGGGTATGGCAACGCTGCGTGTGCGTTTGCTGGGGCGGGTGTGCATTCAACATGGTCAATCATCTCTCGAAGGGCTTGACCTGCGCAAGGTACAAGAGCTCTTCTGCTATCTGCTACTCTATCGAGATCGGCCACACCATCGCGAAACACTGGCCAGTATACTGTGGGAGGAGGCCTCGATGAACCAGTCGAAAGCCAATCTCCGCAAGGCGCTCTGGCAGCTTCAGGCTGCCCTCTCCGAATGTTGTGCTACATCCGAACACCATATTCTTGTTGTAGACTCTGACTGGATCCAAATAAATCCACGCGCCGATCTGTGGCTGGATGTCGCGCTTCTGGAGCAGGCGTTCACCCACGTCAAAGGGTTATCTGGAGAGCAGATCCATGCAGAGCATGCCTGTGCTATTGAGCAGGCTGTACAAGTTTACCATGGCGACTTGCTTGATGGCTGGTATCAGGACTGGTGCGTTTACGAACGTGAACGTCTGCAAAATATCTATCTTGCACTGCTGAACAAACTCATGGATCATTGTGAGACGCACCATGCATACGAGCAAGGACTGGTTTACGGAACTCAAATTCTGCGCTACGACCAGGCGCGCGAGCAAACCCACCGCTGCATGATGCGGCTCCATTTTCTCGCTGGCGACCGAACCGCAGCCTTGCGCCAGTTCGCGCATTGCACCACTGTGCTGAAGGAGGAACTTGGCGTCGAGCCGACTGAGCTTACAGTGGAACTCCAGGAGCAGATCAAGCACAACTGTCTTGACGACAACTCTCCGGCGCTGCTCACGAATGGACACCATGAAGATTCTGCTGCTCCTTTCATGGGTGTACTCAAACACCTCAAACAATTGCAACATGCGCTGGCCGAGATGCAGCAGCAAGTTCGGCAGGATATTCAGACGGTCGAGCAGGCACTCCAAAACCGGCGTTAGGTACAGGGCTTCGTGCTGTCAGCGCTTCCGCTACCTGTTGCGTGTTATGCGGCAGGTAGTTTTCTTTGCTCCGAAATGCTTGCTTCCCTCGGCTTTACGACAAGAACGATCCCGGATACGGGGCAGGATCGCTGCCGGAATGCCCGCCTGATACACTCTCATCAGGTTACGCTTGCGGGATTTCATGAGAATACAGCTACCCGGGAGCTGCTATGGAGCCCTTTGAGACATCCACCCACTCCTTCATCATCAAAATTTGGCGTGAGTGGACGGGGACGCAGCCAGGACATGCCACATGGCGCGGCTACATTACACATGTGCCAAGTGGCGAACGTCACGCATTGCACGACTTGAGGGACATCATTATGTTTATCAAACCCTATCTTGAGCAGATGGGCGTGCAACAGCGACAATACCAGTGGATATGCGGCTGGTTAGAACAGGCACGTACTCGTCGAAAGACGCGCGGTTGAACGATGCCATGCCAATACTAGCGCATAACAAGGAGAACGCTATGAGTGATACCAACGATGCAGGCAGACACACATCGGCAGGGGAACCGCCCGACGCGGAGGGCGCATACACCACGCCGCCAGCAGCTGCTCAGCCGACTGCGGAAATGCCCGCTGCCGTTGCCCCACCACCATCAACACACATGGAAACAAAAGCTCCTCAGTCGCAAGCATTACCCAGGGATGGTGGACAGAACGGGCAGACGCCACCGGCTGATCCTGTTGCGCAAGCTGAGCAAGCGCTCAAGGAAGCCCAAAAAGCGCTTGACCGGGCAAAGAAAAAGAAGGGTGATGACGAAAAGCGCCAGAAGGACCGCGACGCACTTAAGAATCAGCGTGCCGTCACGCAGATCGTGATTGACGATGCGAGCGCAGGCAGCGCCACATGGAAAGACGCGCTCGTGCAGGCATTGCCAGAAGCCGCCCGAACTGAACTCGACCAGAAGATCGGGGCGGTGGACAACGAAATTGCTTCCGCCGAACAGCATGTCAACGATTTGCAGAATCAGATCAGCGGCGACGAAACGGCGCTTGCAGCAGCCAACCAGAATCTCGCAGCACTCGAAACGCAGTACGCTGACAAGCAGAAAGAACTGAATCAGCTGCCTGCGAAGATCAAGGATGTCCAGAGCAGCATCGAGAAGCTGCGCACC
>DASTWM010000383.1:0-2188 GCA_035765855.1 Roseiflexaceae bacterium | reverse complement strand
AAAACAAGGCACTGATAGCATAGGGATGAGGATTATTGCACGATGTGAAGATAAAGACATAGTAGCATTGCCCCGGATGGCTGTCAAGATCATCAGTGATGCTATATTTTCACTCGCCAGCATGTTCCCGGCTGCGTCGGGAAACCGTCCCCACGACAGCGGGAACCAACGCTGCTACGCTATAAACATGCACGAGATATCACCCATTTGTGAAAGGACAGCTTCATGTCAACTCTGGTCGCCACGTCCGTGCCGTCACGCTGGCACACCCTGATGCGGCTTCTCGCGCGCCATCCCGTGCGCTCCTACCTTCTCATCGCCTTTGGTGTGAGCTATGTGCTCTTCCTGCCGTCGCTCCTTTCCGTGAGCGGGTTCGGCCTCCTGCCATTCGACCTGCCGCTCAAGCCATTCGTCCTGCTCTCGTCGCTCCTTGCATTGGCGCTTCCCGCCGCACTCATCAGCCGTGCCGTGGAGGGCCGTGGCGCGGCCAAGCGGCTGTTCGCGCAGTGCGTGCGCTGGCGGGTTGGCCTGCGCTGGTACGTCATGGCCCTGATCGGAATGCCGCTCGCATGTCTGCTCAGCGCCATCGTGTGGCGTGGCCCGGCGGCCCTCAGCCTGCTTGCCAGCACATGGCCGCAGTTCTTCACGGCCTTGCTGCCCAAGGCGCTCATCATTGCTGCGCTCGTGTCGATCTGGGAAGAAACTGGCTGGACCGGCTTCATGCTGCCGCGGCTGCAGCGCCGCATGGGCCCGCTGCCAGCGAGCCTGCTGGTTAATCTGAGCCAGGCTACGCTGCATGTGCCGTTGCTCTTCGTCGTCGATGGGCTTTCGGATGGGCGTCTGCTGGTCAACCAGTATCCAGAATACCTGCTGTACCTCTTTATCTTCACGATTCCCATGCGCATCATCATGACCTGGCTCTACAACGGTACCGGCGGCAGTATGCTGATCGTCGCGCTCTTTCATGGAATGTGGAACACAACCGCCAGCTCCGATTTCGTCAGCCTTGTTGCGCCGGGCAGCGATGCGACCTGGGTGTTCGCTGTCCTTGCTGCCTGTGCATTGCTCGTGCTACTGCTGACGCGCGGGCGGCTGGGGTATACCGCGGAACCGGAACCTCAGCTGGCACATGCGACACCAGCCCGAATTTGATGTGCATGAGCGCATCTGAAGGCTTGATAGCAGTGGCAACCCGGACGCCCCGCGCATCACCGTGCGGCATCTGCTGTATCATACGAGCGGCATGCCGAAGATTACTAACACAATGGAGGCGCCGACACTGGAAGAATACACGCGCAACCTCCGCACCGTCGTGCTCAAGTGGCCGGTGGGCAGCACACATGAGTATTGCAGCTGCAACTACCGCGTGCTGGGTCTGATCATTGAAATGGTGTCCGGCCAATCCTTCGAGCGCTACATGCAGGAGCACGTCTTTGCGCCGCTGCACATGCCGCATAGCTTCGCGTCCGAGCAGCTCGCCAAGCAGGCTGGCCTCGCGCAGGGCTATCAATGGGTCTTCGGCCTGCCCGTGCCAACCAACAGCCCGTATAACCCATCCAACGTGCCGGGCGGCTATCTGATCTCCAGCGTCGAGGACATGAGCCACCTGTTGATCGCCGAGCTGAACGGCGGGCGCTTCGGCGGGGGCAATGTCGTCTCCGCCGACGGCGTGGCAACCATGCAGCGCCCAGGCGTGCCCACTGGTCACGCCGACGGCAGCAGCTATGGCATGGGCTGGGTCAGCGGGCCGGTCGGTGGGGTTCCCGTTATCTACCACAATGGCGCGGGCTTTAATTCCCACGCGCTGCTCCTGATCGAGCCACAGAATCGTTGGGGCGTGGTGCTGCTGACGAACTCCAATAGCATGCTCGCCACCGCCGCGTCATTCCAGGTGCTTGAAGCTGGCATCGTCGATCAACTTGTGGGCCAATCGGTTCCCGCCGCTGGCATGAGCTTGACGACAATCTACCTGATTCTCGACGGCGGGCTGCTGCTGCTCTCGGTTTTCGTGCTCTGGCGGCTGCTGCGCTTGCGCCGGTGGGATCGCGTGCATGGGCAAACCCTGCCGCGGATTAGGTGGGTTCGGGATGTCGCTCTGCCGCTGCTGGTCGATTGGGGCGTGCCGCTGGCCTTTGTCGCAATTATCTGGCCGTGGCTCGGCGATCAGTTAGGCTCGGATTGGGTTACC
>DASTWM010000382.1:0-10219 GCA_035765855.1 Roseiflexaceae bacterium | reverse complement strand
TCGCCGCCGCTTGCAGGCGCTTCTGCCGCGCGCTCATGTAATCAAAACCCACCACCCAACCTATGTCGAGTTAGCTCAGCAGAGCGACGCCCACACGGACGCAACGCTGCGCGAACAGCTTGGCCTACCTCACGATTGCCCGGTGATTCTGTTCTTTGGCTTCGTGCGTCCCTACAAAGGGCTGGAATATTTGATTCAAGCCATGCCACTGGCGCGACAGCGCCGTCCCGTACATCTGCTGGTGGTTGGTGAGTTCTGGTCGTCGCCCGAATTCTACGAGCGCTTCACCCGCGATCTGCATGTTGAGCATGCAGTGACGTTCGTCAACCGCTATGTGCCGAATGAAGAACTGAAGCCGTATTTTGATCTGGCCGATGTCGTGGTGCTGCCGTATGTGTCGGCGACGCAGAGTGGCGTAGCGCAGTTAGCGTTTGGCTTCGGAAAGCCGGTGATTACCACGCGCGTCGGCGGCCTTTACGAGGTTGTGGAGGATGGCGTCAATGGCCTGCTTGTGCCGCCGCAAGATGAGCAGGCGCTGGCCGACGCGATCACGCGCTTCTACGATGAGGATTTGGCCGCGCGCCTTTCGCAGCATAGTCAACAGCACGCGTTTTCCTGGGACGATCTGGTAAAGGCGGTTGAGGAAGCGTAAGCGCCGAGAGGTGATAAGGAGATGCTTCATGAGAAATGAAGCATGACAGGGGTATCATTGTTCTCCATATGAGAAATGAAGCATGACAGGGGTATCATTGTTCTCCATTATCTTGTTCGACCAGATATCGTGCTGGCCTTTATAGTAGAGTAACCA
The DNA here is from genome assembly GCA_035765855.1 of Roseiflexaceae bacterium. Classification (GTDB taxonomy): domain Bacteria; phylum Chloroflexota; class Chloroflexia; order Chloroflexales; family Roseiflexaceae; genus DASTWM01. Next base: position 9,411 of record DASTWM010000382.1, on the reverse strand, counting down.
GGCTGAGGGTATATACGGTATAATAAATGGATGTTTAGACTAGCTTACGAACTGAGGTTGTGCAGATGGGGACACTGAATCACTCGATTGATTATGCTCAGGAGCTAGCCACTCTGGTGAAGCAACTACCGGAAGATCGGGCAGCACAACTTTATGACTTTGCGCGCTTTCTGCTGATTGAGTCACGCCGCATTCCTGATGACGGAGATCGGGACGATGCAGCGGATATCAGTGCTGATGAACTCGCCACAGAAGATGCCACGTGGGAGGCTGCGTTAACTCACCATGCTGACACCTTCGCTGAACTCAAAGCACAGGCCCTTGCAGATATTGCTGCAGGGAAGACCGTCCCGATGTTCAATGAGCGTGGAGACTTTAGCATCGAATGAATTCGTATGTCACGCCCTCCTTCATTAAGGCATTTCGCGCCTTACCAACTGATATCCAGCAGCGGGCGCGACAGGCATATCGAGAATGGCGTGAAAATCCTGCTGCGAGACACTTCAAACGTGTCGGCGATGATGTATCTGTACGTATTGACCGGAATTATCGTGCGTTAGGTATTATCCAGAGTGATACCGTCTACTGGTATTGGATTGGCAAACACGATGACTATGACCGTCGTTTATAGAAATTGGCGGCGCAGTCGGAATTATAATACGCTTCTAGCTGCACTAACAACTGTTCAACCGGACACCCGAGCGTTCACACCCTGAAATGACATTTCCCTCTTTTCTGCATGCACACCTTGTTGCACTCTATATTCTGCTGGCTGCGCTGGGTCTCGGCGGCGGCGCGCTGCGGGTGCTGCGTCTGCCGTCGCGTGGCATGGAGCGGCTGTGGCTGGCGTGGGTCGGCGGGCTGGGTTTGCTTTCAGTCAGCACGCTGCTGCTCGGCATGCTGGGTCTGCTATACACATGGCTGTTTGCGGCATTATTACTGCCATGCGCGCTCGGTGGCCTATGGCTACTGGCGCATAGTGGCGTTGTGCGGGCGGCGCGCGACTGGCTGGCATGGAACCAGGCGGGCTGGTTTCGCGTGCTGGCATATCTGCTGATTCTATTGAGCGCCGGGAGTGTGCTGTGGATCTGGCTGACGCACGCGCTCATGCCCCCGCATGAGTGGGACGAAGTCGCCTATCATCTGACGCTCGCCAGGCTGTATGTTGAGGCGCACCGCATTGTCTACGTGCCGTTCATTGTGCACTCAAACTGGCCCATGAACAGCGAGATGCTGTTCAGCATTGCCCTGCTGTTCGGCTCGGATCTTGCGCCGCATCTGCTCATGCTCTCCACGGCGCTGCTGGCCGCATGGGGGCTGCTGATTGCGGGCCGCCGCTGGTTCGACGACCGGGTTGGCATCGTGGCGGCAGGGATGTTCCTGGCGGTGCCTCTGGTCAAGCGCCTGGCTGGCACAGGGCTGATAGATGTCGCCTTGGGCATGTACGTGCTGGCCGCGCTGGTCGCGTTTGAACATTGGCGCACCAGCCAGCAGCGCGCATGGCTGCTCCTGTGCGGCGCGCTGTGCGGCTTTGCGGCGGGCAGCAAGATCATGGGAGGCGCATTTCCGCTCCTGTTCGGGCTGTTGGCGCTGGCAGTGGCGCTGTGGCAGCGCCCGCGCAGCATACGGGCGGCGCTCGGCTGTGGCGTCTTGTTTGGCATGGCTGGCTTGCTTATGGTTGGGCCGTGGTATCTGCGAAGCTGGTTATTTACCGGCAACCCGATCTACCCCTTCGCTTTCTCGATCTTCGGCGGGCGCGACTGGGATGCGCTGGGTGATGAGTATCATACCAATTCACTATTCCAAATATGGGCGCTACAATTGCCACATACGCCGTCTGGTTTGCTTCAATCATTCTGGTACATGGTCACACAGCCTGAGAAACTGGGCGACTATCGGGGTGGCATCGGCGTCCTTGCGCCAGTCGGCGCATTGTGCGCGGTGCTGTTTGCATGGCGGGGTCCGCGCATCATCCAGTGGGCCTTGTTAGTGAGCGGTGGATTTTATCTGCTCTGGTTCGCGTTTGTCAGCCCTCAGTTGCGCTTTTTGCTGCCGATCGTGCCATTGCTCGCGCTGGCGGCGGCGTATGCGTTTGTATGGGTGTACAGCCACATGCGCGCGCGCGCGGTTCAATTTGCACTGTGCGGCATGTTGATCGTGCTGCTGCTACAGCAGTGGCCCTGGCTGGATGCGGGCGAGCGCAACTTACTTGCGTCGCGCTGGCCGTACATTGTCGGGCAAACATCACGAGCGGCCTGGCTCGACACGCAGATCGATAGCATGCCACTGTTCCGCTATGCGAATACCATGCTGCCAGCCGACGCGCGTATCCTGCTGCTCCCGTATGAAAATCGCAGCTACTACCTCGACCGCAGCTACATCTGGGGCCATCCCATTTCGCAGCGTGTCATTCGATTCGAGCAATTTAATAATGTTAGTGAGCTTGCAGCGCGGCTTCAGCAGTTGGGCATCAATTATGTTATTGACAATCCTGCATGGTCGTATGATGGCACGCGTTACTGGAAACATGACCGCACGCTCATGCTGGAATTGCGTGATGCGTGCGGTCAGACATTGTTGAAGCAGGGCGATGCGGTGCTTTATAAACTGAAGCCGTGTCAGATGTCTGTTGCAACTCGCTAAGAATGGCGTTTCACAGAGAATACTACTTGTTTAATGGCATAACCCGAAAGTAGTATTAGCTCGTTTTTACTGCACCGGAATGGATACAATCACTTATGGATAGAGTTTATACAAGTGTCACTATAGGCGTTATCCAATATCAAGTGGATATTGCAACTCCCCTAGATTGACTGACTTTCCTCCCTGAACCTCCACGATCATGGATTTGCCAGTTGCAGGCGTGTTGAGCAGAATAGCTCCCTGTGGCGTGTCGAGCATGAGGCCGTAGCGGCCCGGTGGCACGTCGGTGAATGCGAAATTGCCTTGAGCGTCGAGTTTAGCTGATGGTGCCGATCCTTTGTCTAGCTCCACCAGACCCTCAACACCTTTCTCTGATTTCAGGATGTTGCCAAGGTAAACCGAAAAACCAGTGATTGGTTTGCGTCCATGCTTTTCGGTGACACTCACGACCCGGCCAGACACAGTGCCGACCTTGTCAGATGAGGGTGTGGGATTAGGGATATCTTGTGTAGAAGCAGCGCCTTGCGTATCTGTGTTGCTTGTGGCTGTAGATGATTGCGAGGCAGTGTTGGGAACGGCAACCTGATCGGCGCATCCTGTAAGGACAAAGAGCAACGCACACAGCAGAAAAAGTGAAATCCGTCGCATATAACAGAGTCCCTTATCGTGATAAAAGGGGAGCGATAATCGCTCCCCTTTACGCGTCCGATTGCTATGATGTGAGGCTTACTTGTTGATGGCTTCGGAGACGAAGAACGCGTCCGTCGTCGAGCTTGTCGCAACCTGGTTCAACACGCCCACGATCTTCGGTGTGCCGCCCGTCGCGGTGCAGACGCCCGCGCCGTTATAGCCGTTACCAATCACGTTCAACTGAACAGCCGTCCAGGTCGCGTTCGGTGCCAGGTTCGAGATCGACTGCGTCACCGAGGTGTTGCTGTAGGTGCAGTTGATGTTCACCGGAGCCGAGCCGACGTTCACGATGCTGAAACCGGTGAAGTAGCCAGCGACGCGATCCTGGATCAGCGGGAACACTACCGTGCTTGTACCAGAAGCGGCATCAAAGCTATCGTACGCGCCGCCCTTGTTGGTCTTCTGATTGAGCTGATTGACCACGGCGATGAGTGGCTGACTCGCGCTGTTTGCCGTCACGCGCGCCGAACCGACGAAGGTTGCGCCATTCGCGCAGGTCTCACCTGTGTTATCCTTCGCAAAGGCATCGATGGCGAAGAACGCCGTGCCACCTGCTGGAACCGCCTTTGTCTCGGTGCAGTCTGCACCAGCCGAGCTATGTGTATAGCTGACCGTCACGTTGGTGGCCTGCGTGCCTGCGTTCTGCATCGAAATACCAGTGATGAAGCCCGAATTGTTGGCGTTGATCAATGGCATGACCGGTGCAGTGCTGGTCCCAACAAAACCGTTGTAGGCCAGCAATGTTGTCGGGCCGTTCTCAATAACCGCAACCGCAACTGGCTGGCTGCTGCTGCTCACGACTGCCGAACCGTTGAAGCCAGCTGGCAACTGACCGTTAGTGCCCTGGTCGAAGCGCTCTGAGGAGCCTGGCTGCACAGTCTTTTTCTCAGTAACCGATGCACTCAAACCACCGCCCGAGTAGGTTACCGTTACATCGGTTGCTGCCGTGCCGGTGTTCTGAACATTGAAGAACGAGTTGAAGCCGAAGCTGCCCTTGAACAACAGCGGAACAGTGACTGAGTTCGCGCCAGCGCTGAAACCGCCGTACGCCTCACCATAGAAGAAGCTGTTGTTGGCAAGCACGTTGACCACCGCGGCGACCTGCTGGTCAGAGTTGATCACTGCGCCACCGGTGAAGCCTGCTGCGACGTCAGCCGGCAGCGTGGCGTAGGTCTTCGCGCCGTTGGCCGGAATAGTCGTCGTGACTGTCGCCGACGCGGTGGCCGAACCCGAAGGAACGAACGAAATCGACACATTCGCGGTGGCGTTGCTCAGATTTTGAATCTGGAAGCCAGTCGAGAATGAGGTGGCCGCTGCGGAGGCGGAGTTTGTGCCGCCAAACGCAAGAGCCGCGGCGGCAATCGCTGCCGCCATAATAACGCGAGGTGCTTTCATGAACCGAACTCCTTTAATGAATGTCGGACGCGACAACTTGTACGAGCTTAGTATCGCTAACTTGGGGCGCGTTTTCAATAATCCATGCGGGTTATTTTCGGGGTAATAAACGAGTTATTTTGTATACCTCATCAGGTTTTTGCTCATTAGAAAGGGATGTTGCCTGATCAGGAGTTGATCTGACAGTTTGTTCATCCTGTGGCGTTCGCAGGGTAGCGGCAAACCCGACCAGCCCGGCAACAAGCGCCCACAACACCTCGTTGATCGTGAGAATGAAACGCATCAGCAGCGCGACCACGAGCGCTTCTGCTGGACTGCCAACCATGTTCCCGAGCAGGGCGGTCAAGGTAAGCTCCTGTACGCCCAACCCGAAGGGAATAAACGTGGTGAATGAGGTGACAATTCCCGCCGTTGCCCAGATGCCGATGATGACCGGAAGCGCCGCCAGGGTCAGCGGGTGAATTGTTGTGGCGAGCACGTATAATACACCGCCGCCAAAGCACCACACGCCCGCGTATACCAGCGCCCAGCCCAGGAGATCGCGATAGCGAATGTGCAAAGGCGCGCTATTGGGGCTGAGACGCCGCACAACGGCCCGCAGCGTACGGGGATGGAGCGCCGCGCAGCCCAGCAGCAGTCCGCCGACCAGCCACAGCGGGCTGATGCTCTGGCCCGGCAGCGCCAGCGGCCACATGAGCAGCGCTACCAGCAAACCGCTGGTCAGGATCATGGCGTATTCAAGGCCGCCACCGACTGCCACCAGCGCGCGCCCGACGCCAAGGCGTTCGTACATCACCACCCGCCCAAGGATGTACCACATCGTGCCGGGCAGCCGCCGCGTGATCGCGGTGATACAGTAGATGCGGATGTGCTGCGGCCAGTTCCACACGCCACTAAGCGCGCTGATGATCCAGCCCCAGCCAACCACCGCAAGCGCCAGCGCCACCGCGTACACCAGACTACTGAACAGAAACATGCGCGCGTCGATGCGAGCAATCACCTGCCAGAAGTCAATCTCACCGCCGCTCCGCAGCACGCCATGCAAGGCGTACACCGAAAGCGCGCTTACAACGAACATGGCAATCAGCGCGCCCCAGAAGCGCTTACGACGCATCATACGGCGCAGGCGTTCGCTCCAACTACTCATAAGGACTTCTCCGCCGGGCGGCATAGATAGACCAGGCACGTCGCAAGATTGAGCGGAATAAATGGCGTTAGCGCCAGCTTGACCAGTTCGCGCCAATGCTGCGTGTACCACAAGCCATCCGCCAGCGACTCAGGAAACTCGCGCTCATACTTCACGGTGCGCACAACCTCCAGCCCGCTTGCTTCGAGCAGCAGTTCCCACTCGCGCCGGGCGGCGTAGCGCTGAAGCGGTTGCTCGTCGATGGTGCTCATGCCGGTTTTGAAGGCTTTGTAAACGTTGTTCAGCAGCCCGTAGGTGTTCGGCAGCAGAATGCATGCCATGCCATCAGGTCGTAAAACACGGCACATCTCGGCAGCGCCCGCGCGCATGTCCAAAAAATGCTCCAGGCTGCCAATGCAGGTGACATAATCAAAGCTATTCGTCGCGAACGGCAGACTTTCGCCGCTGCCGACGGAGAACGCCCTGCCTGTCTCCTGCTGAGCGATCTGGAGCGCAGCGAGCGAGATATCAAGCCCATATGCTTCGAGGGTATACAACTGCCGAGCCATGCGCGGCAGCACGCCCTCGCCACACGCCACGTCGAGTAAACGGCGGCCAGGGATCGGTTCGAGCAGGCGCAGCAGCCAGCGATAAAATGAGTCGAGCTGACGGATGCCTTCGCCTTCATAAATATCGTCGTAGGCAGCGCGCGTCCAGCCCTCTTCCGGCTGCGCCAGACGGATCTCGAAGCGAATATCAGGATTGTTCGGTGAATTGGTCATAACATAAAGAACCAGATGAATGGCGATAGACGATGGACGACCGTAAAACATAAAGCGGAGAGCGTATGTGATCGTAGCATCATGCCAACCGCTCATCCGCTCTGCGCTTCCTGCTCACTCGCCTCGTCGTGCAAATACTACCATAATCGAACTCAGATTGAACCAGTTAGCTGGACCTGCGTAATACGGCTTTGTGAGTAGCCGCATGGGCCAGGAGCGCAGCACGCGCATGATCGTGTCCGCGTCGTGGCCCTGCTCGCGCCAGCGCTGTTCCAGACTCATGAGCAGCACAGAATAACCCGCGGTGAACGAGCGAATGCTGTCAACAGGAATTCCAAGCTTTTCGAGATGAATGCGCAGCAGCGGTGGACGAAACAGGTTCAGGTGGCGCGGCAAGTCCCACCCGAGCCAGTGCTGCCCAAGCAATCGGGCTTCCAGGCTGTCGGGATTGGGCAGGCTCATGACCAGCAGGCCGCCGGGCCGCAGCACACGCCGAATCTCGCGCAGCACAGCCGGCGGATCATGCACATGTTCGAGTACGTCCCACAGCGTCACCGCGTCGAAACTCGCGTTGGGAAAAGCAGCTTCATCCAGCCGCCCGCAGAATACCGGCAGCCCAAGCCGCTCCTGCGCGTAGCGGGCCGCGCTCGCGGACGGCTCGACGCCCTGTACTTCCCAGCCCGTGCGGTGCATACCGTCGAGAAAAATGCCGGTCGCGCAACCGACATCGAGTACGCGGCCCGCCTTTCCTGCGGCGCGATGCACGGCTGCCGCGCGCCGGTATTGACCGTAGCGCCGTTCCCAGCGCCGCCACCAGTGCGGCTCGTCTTCAATCGCATGCTGAAAGGGAATATAATTTTCAGGATAATAGCGGTCGATTGCCGCCACCGTTGGACGAGGGTTCTGGTAAATATGTCCGCAATGCTGGCAAGTCACCAGCCGAAACTGCTCATCCCCAGCGTGGAGCAGGTCCGGTCCTTCAAGCAGCAGCGCCGCATGATCGCTGCCGCACATCGGGCAGGGAATGGTTTCAAATGTTGTATTGTCTGCCAGTTCGTACGTCGATAATTGAGACACCCTTGTGCCTTTCACAAGTATCATGGTGATGTTGCGCGTGCCTCGTGTAGAGTAGCCGATGACGGAGAAAAGTGCAAAAATCAGCCGAGGAGTTGACGGTATACACCTTCCGCAACGTCGGCAACCCGCGCCCAACTGAGCTCGTTCTCAGACAGGCGGCGGCCCTCCCTGCCTAACGCAGCAGCACGCGCCGGATCGCGCAGCAGACGCAGCGCATGCGCGGCAACATCATCGGGCGTGGGCGCAGCAGCCGTGCCAGCATGACACTGCTCGACAAACGCGCCGAGATCGCCGACGCGCGTGGTCACGAACGGCAGCCCGGCTTCCATATACGTGTTGAGCTTGAGCGGCCAGCGCCCGCGATTCGCGCCGGTGTCGCACAGCGGCACCCATCCGATCGTGCAGGCATGCAGATAACGCCGTAACGTCGCCGTATCGAGCGGGCCGGTGCGAATCACGTTTTCTGGACGCGCAACAAGTTGCTCGATGGCGACATTGCAATACCCCAGCACGAGCAGCCGCGCCGTTGGCATGCAAGCCACCACGCGATCGAACGCCTGGGCCATGAGCCGCGCGTCACGCTCGAAGATCGCGCCAACGTAGCCAATCAGTGGCGCGTCGGCAGGCAGGCCAAGCGCTGCCCGTGCGGCATGGCGATCTTCGAGCAGCCAACCAGCCGTGTCGCTGCCGTTGGGCAGCAACGTAATCGACGCGGGATCGACGCCAAGCGCGATTGCCTTCTGCGCCAGCACGCTGTTGATTACGGTTGTCGCGTCGGCATACGTGCGGAAATGCTCCTCGAAGAACGTTTCGGCGGGCCGCAGCAGCGCTTTTTGCACCGAACTGTGCCGCTCCTCCACCGAGCCGCCGCGCCCGAACCAGTCGCACCAGTCGATAACCAGCGGCATGTCGGAGCGCGCGCGGGCTGCCAGCGCCGGGAGAATCACAGATGGGCGGCATTCAAAGGCATGGATGAGATCGAAGCGCGCCAGTTGCAACCATGCTGCCCGCGCCATGCTCGCCCATGCATCCCAGCCAGAACGCATGCTGCCGTTGAGCACATCCGGCGCTTCAACAATTGCCAGCCGATTCTGCTCCTCATACGTTACGCGAAAACGCCAGCGCTCATGCGGCGCAGTTGCAAGCAGCGTGACCGTGTGACCGCGCCGGCAGAGCTCGCGCCCGATGTAGTAGGCGCGCCAGTAGGTTCCCTTGAAGGGCTGGTTGAACACCAGCATCGCGACATGCATCAGCGCTGTTGCACTCCCGGCAAAAACACAGTGAATGTGGGCTGATATTCGTACACCTGCGTACCGAAACCATCTGCGCTGCGCCCGCCAACAACATAGAGCTTGTTGATACCGACGGCATGGGTGCGCGCATCGCTCATGGTGGTGAATGGCGTGGTGAGCGACTGCCACGAGTCTGTGTCGGGGTTGTACACCGCGCATGTCGTGCTCGATTGGTCAGTGCCAAACACAAATATCAGGTTTCCGACCGCGGCAGCATTGGGCCGTTTACTCGCCACTGCCAGCGAGGTTTGCGTGTTCCACGGATTTCCGCTGCCATCTTCGGCGGGCGTATAGCGCTCGTTTGTCGCCAGCGCGCCCTGCTGATTTTCCCCGCCGATCACATACACCTGCCGATCCACGACAACTGCATCGGCAAAGGCGCGCGCCGTTGGCATCTTGCTGAGCG